>CAMWVK010000008.1 GCA_947177675.1 uncultured Mucispirillum sp. | reverse complement strand
ATTATATGTTATATGTATTTTCTAATACTTTCTGCATCTTCTGCTATTTTAGAAATTTCTACTTTTAATCTTGCAGGAGTATGTTTTCCAAAATTATCATTTTTATATCTTGGAACAATATGAACATGAGAATGAAACACTTCCTGACCAGAAGCAGGCTCATTTTGCTGAAACATATATATACCTTCTGCATTAAAAGCTGATTTTACAGCTATTGCCACCTTTTTAAGCACAGGATAAAAACCAGCACCAACATTATCTGGAGTATCTAACAGATTACGGCAGTGTTGTTTTGGTATAACAAGAGTATGACCGAAAGCAGCAGGATTAATATCCATAAATGCTAAAAAGTTATCATCTTCATATACTTTACAGGATGGTATCTCACCTGCAATAATTTTACAAAATATGCAATCATTTTCCATTATACACCTCTTATATTTTAATATATATAAGTATGCGTTATATTTTTATTTATGTAAAGCATTAAAATTTTTACAGTATTTTTTTTATAGATGCTGCCATAAAAATAGCAGCAATATTAATTATTTATAAAGCATATCTGCTGTCATTTGAAGATAATTTTCACCACTGTATTTTGGATATTTATTTTTCACTGATGCAATAAAATCTTCTTTATTTTTATTTGCTGCATAAATTTCCTTAATACTTTTTAAATAGCCTGTTTTAATATCAGCAAGCTCTATTGTTTCAGGTTTATAATGGGAAGTTAAAATTAATGTATAATTTTTCTGTTTATACTGCTGCATATCATTAATGGCACTATCAATGTATTCTACAGAAGGAAGTATATTATGAACATCAGAGCCTGCCATGTGAATATATATAGAGTTGCAGGCTGGTATCTCTATAATGTAGCCATCATCTTTATTCCTAATAATAAACTCAATACCTGCAATATTAACTTTTCCCTCTTTAATAATATTTGTAACTTTTGGTATGCTTGTATTAAATGAATCACCAAAAATATTTTTAAAATTATCTAAAAGCCCTTTAATACTGCCTTTTGTCACAGATTTTACATAATTTTCAGTTGCATATACTCTGCCTGTATAATTTTCTGGTAAAGCTGTATGGTATGCTAAAAATAAATGATTTAACGGCTTGCCTGACTGCTTTATATAGCTGCTGTATGCCTTTAAATCATCATAGAAAGCTGGTGTTTCAATACCTATAAACTCTTTATCTGCTTCTATAAGGTAAGCAGTATCACTTAATGCGTCATTGGTTATATATGTATGAAGTTTTACACTTCCAAAATCATATACACTAACTTTTCCATTGCCAAGCTGTTTTTCCGCTACATCTTTTGTCTCAAAACTGTAAGTATTCATAAAAATTCTCCTTATATGCAGTCATCTTATGACGCATATTTAATTTTTTCTTGTATTCTTCCGTAAGTAAGTATATATTATATATGCTACTTTATTTTAGCAAGTAGGCACCTTTTTATTATATAGTAACCTTATAGAAACTATTGGAGAATATTATGCTTACAAAAGAAGAACTGCCAAAATGTCCCGTTGCAACAACAGTATATTTAATAGGGAATAAATGGACACTATTAATATTAAGAGAGCTTATTGCAAATAATACTCTTAGGTTTGGACAGATTAAAAAAAATATTGATGGAATAAGCCAGAAAGTACTTACACAGAATTTACGAGAGCTTGAAAGCAATGGTATTGTCAAAAGACATGTATATGCAGAAGTGCCGCCAAAAGTAGAATACAGCCTTACAAATATTGGAAATACACTTATTCCTGTAATGGATGTGCTTGCAAAATGGGGAGAAGAATATAAAACGGTAATAGATTTTGGCAGCATACCTGAAAATTAAAACTTGCTAAATTTTTATTTTAAATCCATCCTTGGATTTAAAAAAACCACACACAGCCGAAATAAATTCGTCTATATTTGTATGAGAAACCTTATGCTAAAGCTTATATGTCATTATGAGCAAAAGCAAAGATTCTAAAAACATATAAATCTCTTTAATCTGTAACAGTTTGAACAGTGATACATATATCAACTTAAAATTTATTTTATTTTCATATAATATACAAATTTCAGGGACAAATATTAATTAATTTGTAAAATATCATTGAAAATTAATGAATTATATGCAATAATTTAGTGTAGTTTAATATAAAAACATCCTTGCTGTTATGGTATTATGTATAATAGGTATTATGATTTAATAAAGAAATTTTTCTTTTCACTTAAATATACTGGCTTTAAGTCTACTTATAAAAAAGTTGACATATTCATAAAAAATATTATTGCCAGTAGACATTTAAGCAAATATTCCTTTGACTGTTTTTATCAGGCAAAGTATATTCCATCAAATACTATAAGCACAGATATAAAAACTGTAACATTTTACAGTGTTACACAGACTGATATTGCAGCAATTAATAGCAGAAAACCACTTTATTTAAACCATTACACACCAAGAATACCACTTGTATATAGTAACAATGCAACTGAAAGAATAAATTATCATATAAGACTTGCAAAAGAATACCAGATATATGCTTTCTGCTATGAAATAAATGATACTAATAAATATAAAAACTTTATAAGTGCATTAAACCTGTGCGATGAAACATACCCTTTCTGTTTAAGCCTTGATGCCTGTCTTACAGCTAATGATATAAATACTGTATTAAATATTACTGATTTTTCTAAAATGATAAAACTTGATGACAAATATATTATTATTTTAGATATTCGCAGGCTGAAAAACTATAAAGATATTAATGATTTTATTAATTCTGCACACAGTATAATATCACACAATATTAAGGATTTCAAAATATGGTGCAGAATACTCCATTTTACTGATTTTAAAAACGATAAAGTATCAAGATTTATATACTCTGCAAATACTGATAAAATGCCATCTATTGCATCAAATGGCATTTCATACATTAATAAAAAAATACAAGGTTTATTATACAGTTATGACTATCTGGCACATTTATTCTGCAACCATCCTGTAAAATCAGACAAACCATATTATAAAACAATTATCAATGGAAAAGATACTCTTTATAAAAATGAACCATCAGTTTATAAATACAGCCTTGATATTTTTTATAACTGGATAAAAACTGAATGCAGTTTTCTCAGAGATAATTTTAATGAAAATGAAAGATTTTTGTTTATAGATTCCTTTAATAACTGGGATGAATACAGCCATATTGCCCCTGAGAAAAAAACAGGATATGCCTTTTTAAACACCATGTATAGAGCTGTATTTAATAAAAAAATATATGGCAAAAAACTTTCATCATACAAAAAGAATATGCCTGAAGAAATGTGCAGCAAATCACAAATATGCCTGCAGATACATATTTTTTATCTTGATTTACTTGAAAATATTATTACAGAAATAAATAAAATCCCTTATGCTTTTGACTGCTATATATCTACTGATAATGAAGAAAAGGCAGAATATATTAGAAATTATTTTAACAGCCATTCTAATGCAGTAAATATTATAGTTGAACTTTATGATAATAAAGGCAGAGATATTTACCCATTTATCGCACAAATGAGTAAATATGTTAGAAAATATAAATTTATATGTCATATACATACTAAAAAATCAAAAATAGATATTTTTGGAGATAACTGGCGGGAATATCTTTTTGGCTCACTTTTTGGCAATAGAGAAAATATAGAAAATATTATTAAAAACCTTGAAATGAATAAAGGGCTTGGAATAGTTTTCCCTAAACCATTTCATAATCTGGAAAATGCTATCCACTGGGGATTAAATAAAGATTTAGCAGAAAATGTGCTGCAAAAGCTGGATATTGATATAAAACTACCTGTAAATAATATTGTTTTCCCTGTTGGTAATATGTTCTGGGCAAGGGTTGATGCAGTGCTGCCGCTTTTTACAACAATACTTTCAGATAACTTTCCTAACGAAAAAGGGCAGGCAGACGGAACAACAGCTCACGCAATAGAAAGGCTGTGGGTTTATACTGCTGAATATAACGGATATACATTCAGTTATTGCGGTGATAAATAATTCTATTTTACTTTTCAACATGATTCTATTTTACTTTTCAACATAATTCTATTTTACTTTTTAACATAATTCTATTTTACTTTTCAACATAATTATATTATACTGCTTCAATAAAGCATACTTTACTTTTAAAGCAGGTTATATTATGACACTTGGCAGATGGCAGAATAAAAATATTGAATATTTACGACAAAAACGAAGAATTGTGCAGATTACTGGTGCTAGACAGTGTGGCAAAACTACTGCCGCAAAAAGTATTACAGCACAATATGACTGCATATATCATACAATGGATAACAGCACAAGTTTTGCTGCATGTATTGCTGATACTAAACATTTTCTTACACATAATAAAGATATTATGATTATAGATGAAGTTCAAAAAGCACCTGTTATCATTACTGCATTAAAAGAAATTGTTGATGAAGATAACAGAATGGGCAGATATATTATCACTGGCAGTGCTGATATACAGGCTCTTCCACAGGTAAGTGAATCTATGGCAGGAAGAATTGGCCGCATATTATTACGCACATTTTCTCAAGGGGAAATATTAGAAAAAGAACCAGTATTTATTGAAAATCTTAAAAATTTAAATTTTCAAAAAAGTTATGAATATAACGGCAAGGAAGAAATTTTAGACATTGCCTTAAAAGGCGGTTATCCTGAAACATTAGGCTATGATATAAAAGATATTAAAAACTGGTGTAAAGACTATATTAATGCCATATTAGAAAAAGATTTAGTAGATATAGAAAAAATTAGAAACCATCAGGATATGAAAAAACTTATAGAAACTACTGCTGCATGGAGTTCTAAATATATGGAACAAAATGCAATAAGAAGTGCCCTGTCTATTGAAAAACCTACTTTTAATAAATATCTTACACTGCTTGAAATGATGTATATTATAGAACAGCTGCCAGCATTTACAAAAACAGACTATGAGAGAGTTACTAAAAAACCAAAACTATTTATGACTGATACTGCAATTATTACATCTGTTTTAAACTATACTATGGATAAAGTCAGATATGACCAGGATATTTCAGGAAAACTTATAGAAACTTTTGTATTTCACGAGCTTACAGCACTGGTAGATTATTATAATGGAGAATACAGCATTTACCATTTTAGAGATAATGCTGGTCATGAGATAGATTTTATACTGCAGGATAATGAAAATAATAATTTATATGCAGTAGAAGTGAAAGCAGGCAGCAATATAAGCAGTGATGATTTTAAACATATAAGATGGTTTGAGAAGAATATTGCAAAAAACAGTGATTTTAAAGGTATCATACTTTATACTGGTAAAAATACTCTTTCTTTTGGTGAAAATATGCTGGCTGTGCCTATGTATGCAATGTGGGAATGAAAATGTAAATCAAAAAATCTTATTTGAACAACTTAAAAATGTGATTATAATAAAGTGTTTAGCCTAGTTAGATGTATATACAGCTAGGTGTAAGAAGCAGGAATAAAAATGTGATATATAAAATACAACTATCTACAGATTTATTATTTAAATATAAACATATAATATATTTTATCAATTAACTCATATCAACTTTATCTTTAGTAATAAAACTTATTTTTGTAACATTTGTCTTATACTCTTACATTGATATTGAGCAATATTTAATTTTTAACTTGACATATATATATATATATATATAATTACTCTGCTATAGTATAAAATTTTTGATTTATGGTTGGTAATTATGAACATTTATGTAACAAAATCTTTCACTCCTGCACTTGATGAATACATGCATTATGTAAAAGATATATTTGCAAGTAGAATTTTAACTAATACTGGCTCTTGTGTATATGCTTTAGAAGAAAAACTGCGTTCGTTTTTAGGTGTTGAAAATATACATTATGTTACAAATGGCACAATAGCTTTGCAACTTGCTTTGGCTGCACTAGATATAACTCATGGCGAAATTATTACTACCCCTTTTTCTTATGTTGCTACCACATCTAGTATATTATGGGAAAAATGTAAACCAGTATTTGTTGATATAGAGCCAGATAATTTTACAATAGATGCCAGTAAAGTTGAAGCTGCAATTACAAAAGATACAAAAGCTATTATGGCTGTCCATGTTTTTGGCTATGCCTGCGATATAGATGCAATTAATTCTATTGCAGATAAATATGACTTAAAAGTCATTTATGATGCAGCTCATACATTTGGATCAGTATATAAAGGCAGGGCTTTATCAAGCTATGGAGATATTTCCACATTATCATTTCATGCTACTAAACTTTTCCATACAGTTGAAGGCGGAGCTTGTATAGTCAAAGATAAAGCAGTATCTGATAAATTAGAATTACAAAAGCGTTTTGGTCACAATAAAGATGACCATATTACACTTGGTATTAATGGAAAACAGTCTGAGTTTCATGCAGCAATGGGTTTAGCTAATTTTCCTTATATATCTAAAATTATTGCAGGTCGTAAAGCTGTTTCTAACATATATGACACCATACTAAAAGAGCATATTCAAAGACCTAAAGAACAAGTTGAATTACAGTATAATTATGCTTATTATCCAGTAGTTTTTAAATCAGAAAAAGAATTATTAAATGTCTTTTCTATCCTTAATGATAATAAAATTTATCCTCGCAGATATTTTTATCCATCACTTAATCATTTACCATATATAGAAAAAACAGCACAATGCCCTGTATCTGAAGATATTGCTTTACGCATTGCATGCCTGCCATTATATCCAGATTTACCCCATGAAAGTGTTAAACAAATTTCTGAACTTATTATTAAAGGTTTGTTATGCCCTTAGTTTCAGTATGCTGTGTTACATACAACCATGCAGACTTTATTAAGCAAACATTAGAAGGTTTTGTAACACAAAAAACAAACTTCCCTTTTGAAGCTATTATTGCTGATGACTGCTCTACTGACGGGCAGCAAGATATTATCAAGGAATATGCAAAAAAATATCCTGATATTATTAAACCAATATTTCACAGCCATAATACAGGCAGTTATCAAAATCTTTTAGATGCTGCAAGTGCATGTAAAGGAAAGTATGTAGCAATGTGTGATGGTGATGATTACTGGATAGATGAAAATAAACTTCAAAAACAGGCTGATTTTATGGATACACATAAAGACTGCAGCATCTGTTTTCACCCTGTTTTAATTAAATATGAAGATGGCTCACAAAAAAATGTAATTTTTCCAAAGCCAAAACATCGCTTTTACAAAAAAACTTTAAATATTAATGATTTATTGAAATATAACTTTATTCAGACAAATTCAGTTATGTATCGCTGGGTTTTTAATGATAAAAACAGTATAGAATATATAATCCCTAAAAATATTCTTCCAGTTGATTATTACCTGCATTTATTACATGCATCAAAAGGAAAAATATGTTTTTTGCCAGATGTTATGGCAGTTTATAGAAAACATATAAATGGTATATGGTATGGAGTAAATCTTTTAGACAAATGGTTTTTAAATTATGGTATAGAGCACCTTTGCTTTTATGAATCTATTGAAAAATATTTTGGAGCAGATAAAAGCAAAGAAAAAATACACATGGTGCGTAATACTGCATTAGCATCTTTGCGTAACAATGATAAAGAGACATTAAATAAACTGCTAAATCTTTATCCACAAATATTAAAAACTGCATTTGCAGAAAATAAAGGTGCAGTATCAAAAATACAATATACTATTAATAAAGTTAAACAAAGAGTTACAGGCTTTATACCATTTATTATTTAACTTTTAGACATATTTAATTATAGAAGGGGTATTTATATATAAAATGAAAAAATGTGTTTTAGTATTTCCCTGCGGAAGTGAAATAGCACTAGAGATAAATAGAGCATTAAAAGACAGTATTCATTTTGAAATGGTTGGTGCATCATCTATTTCTGACCATGGTGAATATGTATTTAAAACATATATTCCAAATATTCCTTTTGTTGAAGATGCTGCATTTATTCCAGCACTGCAAAAAGTTTGCGATGATTACAAAATAGATTTTATTTTTCCAGCCCATGACAGTGTAGTTCTAAAACTAGCTCAACATGCACATGAGTTTAAAGCAAAAATAATAACATCATCACTAGAAACAAATGAAATATGCCGTTCTAAAGAAAAAACATATAAAAAATTTCAGGGTATTATACCAACACCAAAATTATTTCAAAAAGATAATATAGAAAAATATCCTATTTTTTTAAAACCATCAGTGGGACAGGGTTCTAAAGGCACCTGTAAAGTATCTAACAAACATGAGCTTGATTTTTATTTATCTAAAAATAGTGAATTATTAATTTTGGAATATCTGCCCGGAAGAGAATACACAATAGACTGCTTTACAAATAGACATGGCAAACTTCTTTTTGCAATGGGCAGGCAGCGTATTCGCATAAGCAATGGCATAAGTGTTTCTTCAAAAACTATTAATAACCCAAAATTTATAGAACTTGCAGAAAAAATAAATAAGGTTTTATCATTTCAAGGTGTTTGGTTTTTTCAAGTAAAAGAAAATACAGATGGTGAGTTTGTATTAATGGAAATAGCACCACGAATAGCCGGAACTATGGATTTATCTTTAGGGCTTGGTGTTAATTTTGCTCAATTAAGTCTCTTTGATATGATGGACTGTGATGTAGAGATTATTAGAAATAACTATGAAATACAAATAGATAGAGCATTATATGCAAGTTATAAAATAGATTTAGATTTTGATACTGTTTATATTGATTTTGATGATGTAATTTCTCTTCAAACAGGAGTAAATACTGATGCTGTTAAGCTGCTGTATCAATTTAAAAATCAAAAAAAAGAAATCATTCTTTTAACTAAGCATGCTGGTGATATTTATCAAAAATTAGATGATTTATGTATTTCAAAAAATCTTTTTAATGAAATTATTCATATAGCAGATACAGATGAAAAATCAAAATATATTACTAAAAATAATGCTGTATTTATAGATGATTCTTTTGCAGAGCGACAAAAAGTTATGAAAAATAAAAATATTTCTGTTTTTGGAGTAGATAATTTATCTACCCTTATTGACTGGAGAGTTTAGTAATGAGTGAAATAAAAGTTCAAGTAGTTTGTGTTACATATAATCAAAAAGAGTATATTATGGAAGCACTTGACAGCTTTATAATGCAGAAAACTAACTTTGGCTATGAAGTATTAGTTGGTGATGATGGCTCTACTGACGGAACAAGTGAAATTGTTGCAGAATATGCAAAAAAATATCCTGATATTATTAAGCATATCAAACACTCTTCTAATATAGGAGCTTTAGAAAATTTTATGGATATATGTGACAGGGTTACTTCAAAATATGTAGCATTTTGTGATGGTGATGATTTTTGGACAGATGAAAATAAACTTCAAAAGCAGTATGATTTTATGGAAGCAAATGATGATATAAATATTTGTGCACATAAAGTAAAGATTCAGGCTGATAAAGAATGGTCATTGTATGATTATTATGCCAAGAAGAATTTTATTTATCATGATAATCTACAATCAAAAAATAAACTTATTATATCAGACATTCTTTATGAATGGCCCCATACTTCATCACTTTTTATTAGGTGGAATAATATTGAAATACCTGCAAATTTAAAAACAGATGGTATTATTGGGGACATACCTATGATTGTACTGCACATGGGGCAAGGTTATATGTATATATTAAATGAAGTAATGAGTGTATACCGCAGAAATGTTTCTGGTGTTTTTTACAATAAAATATCTATGGATGACCACTTTTTAAATACAAGACTAGAATATTTTAAAATATTAACAACATGTATAGATTACTATATAAAACATTATGATAGTTTTTGTATAAATAAACTGCAAGGCAGATTATGGACAGAAGTTAAAAACTATGCAAATGCAATAATTAAAAATGATAGATGGGATTTACTGACATCACTAGAAGAGCAATATCCAGAAGTTTATCAAATGACTAAAAATCTATTTTATGGATTTAATATAAGGCTAAATCAGGTAAATATATTAGGTAAAGAGAATGCTGATTTATTAAATAATGGGAAAATATTAAAAATTTTAAACCCATTTATATCATTGATTAGAAACATTAAGAATATAATTTTGAAAATATTTAGATTTTCGCTTTACTGGTGGTTAGCTCTTATTCCTAAAAAGAAAAATCTTTGGGTTTTTTCTGGGTTTTTAAGAACATCTTATATGGATAATACTCAGTATTTTTATGAATATATTATAAAAAATCATCCTGAAATAAAGGCTGTATGGATTACAATGAATGATAAAGTATTTAAACAGCTGAATGAAGAAAAAAAGCCATGTTATAAAATGAACTCTTTTGCAGGTTTTTGGACAATGGTTAGGGCGAAATTAGCTGTTTCTGACCATTTTAAAATGAGTGATTATACACCAAGATACGGATTTAATGCTGGAACAAAATTTGTAAACTTATGGCATGGTGTTGGTCCTAAAAGTATGATACCTATAGGTGATGAACTCCCAAACACAACAGTTCCCGGTGCAAGATTATCATCAGATATTTTAATCCATAATGATGATGGAATTATAAATAAAATCATAAAGCCAGTTAAATATTTTTTTAAAGCACCTTTTAGAGAACTTTTTGAAGAATATTATGGTATGGTATGCCCAGGACAGCCATTTAGGGATATTGTTGCAAACCCTTGGAAAATACCAGAAAATGCACAGCTTGCATGTGGATATCCTAGAAATATTATTATGTATGAAAATATAGAAAAAGAAGTTACTGAATATAAAATACTTTATGCTCCAACATACAGGTGGAAACCTGAAACAGAGCAATTTATGGTAAAAGATTTCATAAAAAATCTTGATAAAATTAATAATTTATTAGAAAAAATTGATGCTACTATGTATCTTAGGCTGCACCCTAATACTTGGAGAGATTACACATCTCGTATTAAAAATGCCATAGCTGTTTATCCCCGCATTGAAGTTAGTGATGAAAAAGATATTTATGCATCATTATATGAATATTCGCAGATTATAACAGACTATTCATCCATTGGTTATGACTTTTTAATTACACAAAAACCAGTTATTTACTTTGCTTTTGATTTAGATACTTATGAGAAGAAAGAAACTACATTTAATATGCCATATAAAGAAAATTGTGCAGGCGATATTACAAAAACCTGGGAAGAAACAATATTCTCAATAGAAGAAAATTATAACAACCCAGACCGTCATCAAGAATTAAAAAGTAAAATATTAGAAAAGTTTTTCCCTTCTGAATATAATAATATAAACAATAGTGAAAGACTAACTGGAATATTAAAAACAAAATTAAAAATTAAATAAGGGGGTGGCTTATGAATATTGCACTAATTATTGCAGGTGGTATTGGGGCAAGAATGTTGTCAGCAATACCAAAACAATTTATAACGGTAAATGATAAACCTATTATTATTTATACATTAGAAGCATTTGAGAAACATCCAAATATTGATGCTATATCTGTGGTATGTATTGAAGGCTGGGAAATTATCCTACAAAATTATGCAAAAGAATATAATATTACAAAGCTAAAACATATCGCCCCTTCTGGTAAATCAGGACAGGAGTCTATTAAAAACGGATTAGATGAACTTGCAAAGTTTTACAGCAGAGAAGATATAGTATTAATTCATGATGCTATTCGCCCTATGGTTTCTAGTGAGATAATTTCTGAATGTATCAATGTAACTAGAGAAAAGGGCAATGCTGTTGTCTGCATTCCATGTCATGAAGCAATGCTTGAAACTGTAGACGGAGCTTCTGCTGTTTCTGCATATCCTAGAGATAACTTAAAAAGAACTCAAACACCACAAGGGTTTACACTAGGTAGTATTTTAGATACACATAAAAAAGCAAAAGAAATGGGTATCACTAATTCTGTTGCCAGCTGCACATTATTAGTTGAAACTGGACAGATTGTATATTTTTCAAAAGGGTCTGAGAAAAATATTAAATTAACAACATCAGAAGACCTTGCAATTTTTAGAGCCTTATTAAAAGGAATTTAAAATGACAGTCAGCACATTAGAAAATGAATATAAAAAACTTGTAGATTTATTAGGCGATAAAATTTTAAAACTTAATAATAAGTCTTTTTTTATTACAGGTGCAACAGGGCTGGTTGCTTCTTATTTAGTAGATTTTATAATATGGTATAATACTATATATTCTCAAAATATATATGCATATGCTGTATCTTCAAAATTAGAAAAATTACAAAAAAGATTTAAAGCAAATAAAAATTTATGTTTTATAGAGCAGAATTTAAATGAACCTTTAAAGAAAAAATATGAAGCTGACTATATTATACATGCAGCAAGTAATTCACACCCACTTGCCTTTTCAAAAGACCCTGTCGGCACTATGAAAACAAACTTAACAGGGACTATGAATTTATTAGAAATGATAAAAGATACTGCCACCTGCTTTTTATACATATCTACTGGAGAAGTATATGGGAATAATACTAATAAACCATTTACAGAAGATGATTTTGGTATGATAGATTCAAAACTTGTGCGTTCCTGCTACCCAGAATCTAAACGAGCAGCAGAAACATTATGTATGAGTTATAATCATCAATATAATATAAAAGCAAACATATTACGCCTTTGCTATGTTTATGGTGCTGCAATTACAAGTGAAAGTTCTAGAGCAGATGCACAGTTTTTGCGAAATGCCTTAAATGGTGAAAAAATAATTATGAAAAGTGAAGGCTTGCAGAAAAGGACATACTGCTATGTGGCAGATGCAGTATATGCTATGCTTTATGTTATTTTATATGGTAAAGACAGTCAGGTTTATAATGTTGCAAATCCAAACTCTATTGCTTCTATCAGAGAATATGCTGAAACTTTATCTGAACTTGCAGAAGTATCTCTTCAGTTTGAAATACCAGATGAAATAGAAAATCAGGGTTATTCTAAGTCACTTGATTCTATTCTTGATGCTTCTAAACTAATGGATTTAGGCTGGCAGCCACAGTATGATTTAAAAACAGGGTTATCACATACACTAATGATAAAAAAGGAAGAAAAGCATGTTTGATAATATAAAAGAAAAAGTTTATGAGGCAAATATACAGCTTTATAAGCAGGGATTAATAACTTTAACATGGGGTAATGTTTCTGCCAGAGTAGAAGATTATATTATTATTAAACCATCTGGTGTTGAATATGAAAAAATGTCGCCGCAGGATATGATTGTTGTGGATTTAGCTGGTAAAGTTACAGATGGTAAATTAAAGCCATCATCAGATACAAAAACACATTTAGAAATTTATCATTCATGCTCTCAAATTTATAGTGTATGCCACACACATTCTAAATATGCAACTTCATACGCTCAAGCAGGAATTCCAATTAAAGCTATGGGAACAACACATGCAGATTACTTTTTTGGTGATATTCCCTGTACTAGAGCATTAACTTATGACGAAGTTGAAAGCGATTATGAATTAAATACAGGCAAAGTAATAGTAGAAACATTTAAAGATAAAGACTGGCTGCAAATACCTGCTGTTTTAGTTAAGCAACATGGACCATTTACATGGGGAGGCAGTGCAGATAAAGGCGGGCTTGATGCTGTGGAAAATGCGGTTGTTTTAGAAGAGATAGCTCAAATAAATTATCAAACAATGCTTATTAATCCTGCTGCTACTCTACTGCCTTATTATGTTCTTAATAAACATTATTACAGAAAACATGGTACAGGTG
>CAMWVK010000007.1 GCA_947177675.1 uncultured Mucispirillum sp. | reverse complement strand
TTACAGAAGTGTAGTTTCAAAATATGAAAAAGAAGCAAAAAGACTTCAACGCTCATTAGAAAAATATAAAAATATGTGATAAAAATGAACGAACAGGAATTTAATTTATCTAAACTGATAGCAGAAACTGGTGCTAAAAATGCAACTGGTGAAATTAAATGCTTTGCTGATGATTTAGACCTTTTAAGTTCAGGTCTTGAAGCACGATTTGAAGATATTACTGACCAGATAGATAAAGTTGTCCGTATGCTTGATATTACAAAATATCAGCTTACTAGAAATGATGTTTTTAGAATGCGTAACACTTTAAAAAATCTAGAACATAACTTAACTATTTTAAAAGCAAACTTCTCTGGGTTTAAGACTTATAAAATGCGTATTTTTATAACCCTTTTAGATAAACAAAACCGTTTTAAGATAGCAAAAGGATATGAAATTATTAAACGGTATGCAGAAAACGAGGCACTTACTTTTCAGGAATATAAGGGTATTGTTACAAAATATGACAAAATAGATGAAAAACTGGGTGAAGAAATCATGGACTGCCTATACAACCAGTTAAGTAAAGAAGAATACAGAATGATTTTAAATAAATATGATGATAAAGAGCAGACTGTAGGTAAACAGTTTATTAAAACGACTATGCTTGTGCTGGCTCTTGCAGGCGGTATGCAGGAGTAAATATGAAAAAATGTATATATCTATTTATTTTTCTAATACTGCCTTACAGCATTGTTTATGCAGATAATAAAAAGGATTTGTTTGATGATTATGGCATATACAGTAAAGAAATAGATAAGAGAATAGCAGCTGTAAAAAAAGAAGTATATAAAGAAATAGATAAAATAAAAAGCCTGCTGATTGATAATAAAATAGATACAGTTAATGAAAAGCTTAATATCATTCACAGCAAAATACAACAGCTTGATAATTATATAAAAGAAAGCTGTAAAACATTAAAAACAGACAATATGAAGTATGCTCTTACATATCCAGTATATGAGCTTTCTTTTTATGAAAAAGTGATAAAAGAAACTGTAAATTATTATAATAAAAAAGGCTCAATTACAAAAAAAGAAATAAAAGAAATTGAAAAAAAATATAAAGATGAAGAAGCAGATGTTAAAAAACAGGCAGAAACTATAAGAAAAGACTTTTTAAAAGCTGTTTTTAATTAGCATTGGAGAGACATAATGAAAAAAATTTTAATATCTTTAACAGCTGTGTTTATTACAGTCTCATTGTGTTTTGCAGATTCAAAAAGGGATCAAGTTGTGGCAGAATATTTATATTACAGCAAGATAGAAAAGAAAATTGAAGATATGATTGTAAATGTTAATAAGCAAATGAGGGAAATAGATGATGCGACAGAAGGCAAAGATAATAAAGAGATTATAAACAGCATAGCAATACTAGATGATGAAATGCAGGCTCTTGAAAAACAAATGAATATCCAAGCTTCAAAAATAAAAACACCAGAAGTAAAGCAGTATTACTACATAGAGCTTGAGTATGTTAAACTTCTCAATAACTTTTTGAAAGATACAGCTGCTGTTTTCAAGAAACAAAATAAAATAGATGAAAAAAAGAAAGAATACTTAACCAAAAAATATGCAGGCGAATTTGAAAAACTTAGAAAAAAAGAAGCAGAATTTCATGATATATTAATGGAAATAATACGCCCTGCACAATTTGAATAGAATAAGGAGAAAACAATGAAAAAAATTTTACTATCTTTACTTTTAGTATTTATCACAGCAGGATTATGTTTTGCTGCATCATTACAGGAAGCCATAACACAAGACCTTAATGTATATAACAGTGAAATAAATCCTAAAATTATAGATGCTCTTTCTAAAATAGAGCAGGAAATGGTGGAAATTGATAATATAATTGAAGGCAAAAGCAAAAAAGATATAAAAACAAGTATAAAAATAGTAGATAATCAAGTGCAGGCTATTGAAAAACACATGAATGCACAAGCTCAAAAAATTAAAACTTTAGAAGTTAAAAGATACCACGATGTAACACTTGCTTATATTAAACTCCGCAACAGTTTTCTAAAAGATGTTGCAGATGTTTTTGTAAAAAAAGGTAAAGTAGATGAAAAAGATAAAGAATCCTTAACAAAAAAATATGCAGGTGAATTTGACAGACTAAATAAAGAAAATACTGAAATCTTAAAAGTTTTAATGGAAACTATCCACCCTGCCCCTGCTGGAAATACTGCAAAATAATTACAATATATAATATTATGGTTTGAAAACTTATTATTCAAACCATATTCTTTATATGATAATACTTAAAATATGAGATTTATATGAAAAAAATAACTGTTGGTATAATAATTTTATTAATTACAGCTCTTTGCATTGCTGTGGCTGTTATTTCCACACCAAAAGAAGAAAAAGCAGCTGATACTGAAAACTCTCAAGAAAATATTAATTCTGAAGAAGCATATTTAGAATTTAAAAAATATATTACATCATCTAAAGAATTGATACAGGATACAGATTACTATATAAATCAAGCAAGAAATGACATTACAGGAACTTTTGATATATTAAACCAGCAGACAGATGACCTGCTTGATATAATATTTGATAATAAAACCACTGATATATCTGAAAAATTAAACTTTATTAAAAAAGGTGATGCAGAATTATCTGCCAAAATTGATGCAGCGATTAATAAATTTGTGACTAATGATTATAAATCTGCTTTTGCTGCCCTGAAAAAATATATAAGCCTGCAAAATCAAATGATTTATAAAATTGCAGATATTTATGAAAAAGAAAAAAGTGTAAGTTATGAGATATATACTGGTATGCTGCATACAACTCATCAGGATATGAACCAGCAGGAAATAGATTATATAAACTTTTTATCAGGTGTTGATTACTATGCTGATAAAGAAAAATAGTTTAGCACTGTCAGCTGTATTACTAATATTTACCCTTGCTGCCTGTGCAAAAACAGATAAAATTATCCTGCAAAAAGATATAAGCAGATACTCTGCAATTGAAGAGGAATTAAATGTTAAAATAAAGCTGATTAATACACAAATGACTTCTGCTATTGCAAAATATAAAAAAACAAATGACTTTGCGCAGTTTGAACAGGATAATAAGCTGATTAATATTGAACTTGTAAGACTTTTGAAACTTGCAAAAGAAGTAAATATTCATATAGTATCAAAAGAAGTAAAAGATTATCACAAAATAACTATTAAACTTTTAGAAATACAAGCCAAATATGTAAAAGTTACTATTGAACAGTTTAAAACACTAGGTGAACATGGTAATAATGATACAAAAACAACCCAGATTAAATATAACAAAAAAATAAGAGCACTGCAGAAACAGCAGGATAAACTTTTAAAGGAAATTATAGAAGAAATTAATGAAAAATAAATGGAGCTTTTTAATGAAAAAAACATTACTGTTAATTTTAATATTATTAGTTACTGCTGCATGCAGTAAAAAATTAAATACTATTGAACAGGATTACTATACTATTATACATGATATTGTGCCATTACAGGAAGATTTTGCAAGCAAATCTTCAGAGCCTGTATATAAATTAAAAGATGCTCTTGAACAGGGAACAGTGTTTGATGTAGATAAAACAATAAGCGATATTGAAAAAGTGCAGACTGATATTAAAAACACTATTACAGAAAAAGCTAAAAATATAAAATCAGATATTGGTAAAAAATATATAGCTGTAAAAATAGAATATATTGACAGTGTATGCAGTTTTTCAATAGATATGCTTAATAATTTTAAAAATCTGCAGGATAAGTCAATGAAAACATTTGTAGAAATCCTTGCAAATGATATTGCAGTATCTGGGAACAAAATAGACAATCTTTTAAAAGAAGAAGAAAAACTTTTAGAAGAAATTCAAAATATGGTTAAAAAATAATATGAAATACTTATCTGTTTTTGCCTGTTTTATTGTTTTATCATCATGTGCTGCTAAAAATGATAAACCATCTTTTTTACAGCAGGAAAGCAAAAGCACTAATACTGTGGCAGAACATACAGAAACAGATAATAATGTTGAAAAATACAAATATCAGTTAGAAGACAAGCTTTTTTTAATAAGTAAAAATATTATGAAAGATGAAGCAGAAATTGTAAAAGCACTTTCATATAAAAGAATGATGCGTTTTACTGGCTATATTAAAAAAGAGCTTGATAAATCATTAGAAGTTATTGATGAATACCAGAACAAAAGTGATGATACAGAATACCAAAAACATATAGAATATGTTAAATGCACATACCTTGTAACTAAATCATCATATCTTTATATGGAATCTGTTATTAAAAGCGAACAGGAAAACCAGTATATAAAATATCTTGATAAGTTCAAGGAAAAACTTAGGAATGATATGGCAGCTATTTTCTTAAAAGATATGGAAAAATGCGAAAAAATTAGAAATATCTACACAAAAAACAAATAATTTGAATATAAAACACTTGCATAAAGAATATAGAATAAATATACTTTAATGGCAAAATAAAAAGCGGGAGGACAAATATGTCTATATCTAATTTAATAAAAACAGCAGATTTTAAAGCAGAAAAACATGTGCCAGTTATTAAGGTAGTAAGCCGTGAAAGCGATACAGCAGTGATTGAAGTATCTGTTGGTGCAGAAATCGCCCACCCTAACACTACTGAACACTTTATCGCCTATATTGACTTATACTATAAAGGCGAAACAGCTATCCAGCACATTGGCAGAGCTGAATTTTTAGCTCATGGTGAATCTGTAAAAGGTGCAAATCAAGGTACACTTTACACTGAGCCAGTTGCACTATTTAAATGCAAAATTACAGCTCCAGGCACACTCCATGCTGTAAGTTACTGTAATATCCATGGTTTATGGGAATCTGAATTAGCTGTCTAATTTAAAATACAAACTGGTGGGCTTTTTTTAGCCTTTGGGGGTTGTTTTTATAAATGCCCCCTTTTTTTATTATTCAAAATGATTAATCATTTTAAATACTGTTTTACATAATTTATATGAAAGAGTCCCAGAAAGTTTACAATTTTTATGATAATGACTAATTTTATAATGTAGTAAAATATATAATTATTATACCGCTGCAAAGTTCATAAATCAAGTTTTCATATATTTTTCTTACAAAACTTCAAAATATAACCGCTCAACAGCCTGTATAAATTCTGATATATTCCTATTTGGCGACTAAAAGAGGGACAACTTTCTCTGATAAAAAGGCAGGAAATTAAAAAAGCTGACTGGACAGGAATTTGGCAGTTCATGTAAAAAATGCTTACAAATACAAGTCAGCAAAGCCCATATAATAAAATTTATATGGGCTTTTATACTAAAAAGGAATGCTTAATATAATTAATCATCTAAATATTCAATACCCTGCAGCATTTTACCGCGGAGAGTATGTCTTTCTTGTGCAGAAAGAATAGTTTTTCTAATACGGATAGATTGTGGTGTTACTTCTACCATTTCATCATCCGCAATAAAATGTATTGCTTTTTCAAGTGTCATAGGAAGAATAGGACGGAGAGTAAGTGCCTCATCTTTTCCTGATGCACGCATATTTGTAAGTTTTTTTTCTTTACAAGGGTTTACATTTAAATCATTATCTTTATTATATTCCCCAATAACCATACCTTCATATACAGGGTTGCCAGGAACAACAAAAAGCTGACCTCGTGGCTCTAAATGGAAAAGACCATAACCAACAGCAACACCTGCTCTGTCTGAAACAAGCGAGCCAGTATGACGCACTGGGAAATCGCCTCTGTATTCTTCATATCCTGCAAAAAGAGTATTCATAATGCCAGTTCCTTTTGTATCTGTAAGGAAATCATCACGATATCCAATAAGACCACGAGAAGGAACTGAAAACTCTGCTCTAACTCTGCCTGTACCTTTATTTACAAGATTAGTCATTCTGCCCTTTCTAATAGAAAGTTTTTCTGTAATAACACCAAGATATGGTTCTTCACAGTCAATATATACATTTTCAACAGGCTCTAAACGAATGCCGTCCTGTTTTTTAAATATTACCTGTGGTCTGCCCACATTTAATTCAAACCCTTCTCTCCTCATTTCTTCAATTAAAACAGCAAGCTGCAGCTCACCTCTGCCTTTAACAATAAAGCTGTCTTTTTCTGCAGCATCTTCTACTTTAATGGAAACATTTCTAAGCACTTCTTTTGCAAGTCTTTCTTTAATTTTAGCCGCCTGAACAATTTTACCTTCTTTACCAGCAAGTGGAGATTTGTTAATAGTAAATTTCATAGCAACTGTTGGTTCATCTACTGATATTCTAGGAAGTGGCACAGTATTATCTTTTGAGCATATAGTATCGCCAATAGTAACTTCTGCAATACCTGCAATAACTAAAATATCTCCCGACTGTGGGTTAGGGTTATCAACTAAATCCATACCAGAATATGACTGTATTTTAGAAACTCTTACAGGCTTTGCTTCGCCTTTTTCGTTGAAAATAATAAGCCCGTCATTAATATTTGTAACATTACTTCTTATTTTACCAATTGCAAGTCTGCCAAGATAATCAGAATATCCTAAATCTGAAACAAGCATTTTAAACGAAGATTCTTCATCATAGCTGGGTGCAGGTATTTCTTTTAAAATCATATTAAAAAGTGGTTTTAAATCTTTTCCCGTTTCTTCAAGAGTAAGAGAAGCAACACCATCTCTGCCAACAGCATAAAGAATAGGGAAATCAAGCTGTTCTTCTGTTGCATCTAAATCTATAAATAAATCTAACACTTCATCTATAACTTCATGAGATCTTGCATCTTTTCTATCAATTTTATTAATACATACTATTACTTTTAAACCTCTTTCCAGTGCTTTTTTAAGAACAAATCTAGTTTGTGGAAGCGGGCCTTCAGAAGCATCTACTAAAAGGATAGCACCATCTACCATAGATAATGCCCGTTCTACTTCACCGCCAAAATCTGCATGTCCTGGAGTATCTAAAATATTGATTTTAGTGCCATGCCAGTTAACAGAGCAGTTTTTAGCAGTGATAGTAATACCTCTTTCTCTTTCAATATCCATACTATCCATTGCTCTTTCTTCAGTAACCTGATTATCTCTGTAAACACCGCTTTGTTTAAACATAGCATCAACAAGAGTTGTTTTGCCATGGTCAACATGGGCAATAATTGCAATATTTCTTAAAGAATCATTTTGTGATAAATTTTTCATATAACCTCAAATATATTTAAAGTAACAATCTATTCTTTTGCCTTTTTTTTAATAAATAGTCAAGTTATTTTATTTAAAAACAGATATATCTATTTATAATGCTTTGATATTTAAACAGATAATATCATTGAGAGCAGATAACATAAATAAATCTAAAATAAAATAATGGCTGTATTGACATATAAAAATAATCATATTAAAATATAGAAAAAAATATATTCATGGAGCATTATTTTGTCAGCTAAAAAAGTGTTACTTTTTGGGCTTGGTTTTTT
Source organism: uncultured Mucispirillum sp. (assembly GCA_947177675.1). Lineage (GTDB taxonomy): Bacteria > Chrysiogenota > Deferribacteres > Deferribacterales > Mucispirillaceae > Mucispirillum. Next base: position 6,662 of record CAMWVK010000007.1, on the reverse strand, counting down.
CCAGCGTAGATTATTAAAAATGCTGGCAGATGAAAGACCATGCGTTGTTGTAGATATAAATGGCGACCTTGTGGAGCGGGTTACTAATGAATATAATAATGTAACAGGTATAGAGGGTGAAGCATCCAGCATAGTCACATGGAAGAAAATTAATATAGAAGATGTTTCTCATATTGTATCATCACTGCAGGATTTTGATGTTGTATTAGAAATATGCAGAATAGCGCGTCAAGTATATAATCTTCAAATACCAATTATTTTAATGCTTTATAAAAATGACAGGCGTGAAGAATTAGAGCAGTTTGATGTTAAAGTTATTAATCCTATATTGATTGCATCAGAATCTGTTTTGAATATTATACAAAAAAACTATGCAAGACCTAATAATATAGGGCTTGGCAATGGTGAGATTGTAGAAGTTATTATTCGCAGGCGTTCTCATATAGTGGACAGAAAAATGCGATTTTTAGCACCAAGCAGATGGAAAGTGGCTGCAGTATATAGAAACGGCTCATTTATGGTGCCTGATGGTGATTTTAAGCTGCAGATAGGCGATAGAGTTGTTCTTGTGGGCGAACCAAAAGTTGTGGAAAATATTGTAAATATTTTAATGATAGGCAAGCCTGAATTTCCATTGCAGTATGGTCAGTGTTTTGCAGTGCTTACAGGTGGTTTAGTCCATAAAGATTCTGTTGAAATTAATTACTTTTTTAATAATACAAAGGCAAAAAAATATTTATGGTATGATACAGAAAGCCATAAAATTACAGATACAAAAGAAATAGAGATAATACAAAAAGCTGGCTGTGAGTTTGGCGGTACACTTAAAAATTTCCGCAGTGCTGCATATCTTCATGATGTAGGTATATTAGCAGTTTCAGGCAGTGCTGGTTTTGGTTTATTTAATAGAAAACTAAAATATTATTTTAAGAAAACTTATCATCCTATTCTTATATGCAGGGGAAGAACACCTTATGATGAAGTAATAGTGTTATTAAATGGCAGTATTCCAGAAAGGCTCATAGAAACAGGTGCAGAAGTTGCTGCTCATTTTGGAGTGCCCTGCAGATGTATATATGTTGTGCCACCCGGTGCATTGAAAACTAATCAGGATACTCATGAAATGGAATCCCGTAAAAATTTTGTCAGGGATTATGAAAATTTAGCAAGAACAAAAATACCACTTTTAATATTAGAAGGCAATCCTGTTCATAAAGTTTTATCAGAAGTGGATGATAAGTTAAACAGCCTGTTAATAGTGGCAGCTAACTCTAAAGACAGTATATCTTTTTTAAATCCTCATGCATCTTTTTTAATAGCATCTCGTGCAAATAACAGTGTTCTTATGCTTCCTGATGAGGACTCTAATGACTGAACATGAAGCACTGTTTTTATTTCTTATGGCAATAGGTGCTTTTTTTATGCCATTTATCAGCAAACGGCTTCTTTTGCCTGCTGCTGTTGGGGAAATAATATACGGAATAGTCATAGCATCACTTTTGCCCCATGGGGAAAACCAGCTTGAGATGGTAGAATATTTTTCAGCTCTTGGTTTTTTAATATTGATGTATTTAGCCGGACTTGAAATAGATTTTGAAAAGTTCAGAGATTTATCAAGAAAAGAATTCTGGCTTTATGTATCAGCATTTATTCCTGTGGCAGTTGCTGCATGGCATTTATCCTTTTACTTAAACCTGCACTGGTCATTTGCTATTATATTTTTTACATCAGGTATAGGGCTTTTATTTCCAGTGCTTAGAGATACTGGGCTTATAAAAACAGATTTTGGACAAAAGCTTTTAATTATTACAATGATAGGTGAAATATTAACACTTGCCGGACTTACTGTCTTTACTATAATATCTAAATATGGATATACTGTAAACAGTGCAAGGCAGATTTTATATTTAGCAGTATTTTTCATTGTAATTTATTTATTTATGAAAATATTAAAGGTTGCTCTTTGGTGGAAGCCTAATTTACAGTCTGTATTTTTAGAAGTTGGTAATTCAACAGAAACAGGTATGAGAGCTAATTTTGTAATACTTTTTGCATTTGTAGCTTTTGCTGCTGTTTTAGAAATAGAGTTTGTTGTGGGAGCATTCGTTGGTGGAATGATGTTTGCTCTTGTTTTTGCAGGCAGAGATGGTGTGCTTGATAAACTTGGCGGAGTAGGTTATGGTTTTTTTATACCAATATTTTTTATATCAGTTGGAATGCGTGTAACATTTGATGATTTTATGCAGAAAGATGTTATTTTACTGGCACTTGTAATTATTACATCACTGTTTTTATCAAAAGCGACTGGTACAATTTTGCTTTTATTTTCATCTATCCCTAAACGGAAACTTGTACTTGTTGCAACAGGTCTTTCTTATCCACTTACTATGCTTGTTGTTGTATCAAGTATCTTTTATGATTTAGAATTAATAGATAAAATGCAGACATCCGCAGTGCTTTTAGCATCAATGATTTCTGCTATTGTATTTCCATGGATTTTTAAAGCTGCAGCGGCTATAGTTATGCCAGATGAGGATATAAGGTAAGTTTAATATACTGACAAGTGCAGGAAGCACTTGCTTTAGTGAGAGCAGGAGCATTTATTGCGACTAAACGATTAAATAAAAAATACAGGGAAGTATTTTTTATTATTGATAATAAGATGTTTAAAGCTGTTGCAGCTATAATTATGCCAGATGAAGATATAAGATAATGAAAACTCTGCATTCACTACTTTAATGTATATAATACTGTAAGGGATAATTGGATGAATAATATTAAGTTACTTGTTATTGTTTTTGTTGTTATAGAGATATTTGTATCTATTTTTATTCTTTATGATTTAGACAGAAGAATAGATACTGAAATAGCATCAAGAGTTAAAACTATTACTACACAGAAGGAAATTATTTATAACAATGTAGTAAATGATGCTTTGTCTAAATTTCAGATATTATATACTAATCAGGCTTTTTTAAAAGATATTAAAGAAATCAACAGTCTGACAGGTAAAGAAAGAGAAAATGCAATCAGGCGTATACACCACCATTTTCTTGATATGTATGTAAATTTTATCCGTGGCTCTGTTAACTTAATAAGGATATATGATAAATCTGGCAAATTAATAGGCAGATATGTTGATGGAGAACTTGACCCATCATCATTTAACAGCAGCTTTCATATAATTTATCCTGAAAAAGAAAGCAGACTTTTTACAATAGATTCTAAAGATATTGCAGTAATTATTCCACACAAGCTTCAGTATAATAATGAGGTATATGGATATATTGAATTAGGTATGACAGCAGATTCATTTTTAAACCATATAGAAACTCTTTATGCCAGCTCATATATATTTTTAATTAAAAATACATACATAGAAAAAGGTGGTATAGAAGATATTCAAGGTCAGGATATAAGTAAATATAAAGTTATGACAGGCAGCCATTACTATATACCTGATATTGTGTTAAAAGCTATAATTAATAATATAAACAATGTAGTATCTTCTAGAAAAGATGTAAAAAATTTTATTGAGGATATATATATAGATGGCACAAGATATTGGGGAGTATTTATCAGCATTTATGATATTGATAATAATGAGCTTGGATATGTGGCAGAGATTATGCCAAACAGCTATATACACCAGTTTAAAAATATTGCCTTTTTCTTATGGCTTTTAATAACTGTTGCATTATGGCTTTTTGCATTTATTGTAATTGTTATGGAAAGAAATAAACATTCTATTATGCAGCTTAACAGAGTATTAGAAGGCTATAAGCTGGCGGTAGATAATTCTTCTCATATTATAGAATTCAACAGAGATTTAGTAATAACTAATGTAAACCAGAAGTTTTTGGACTTAATGGGTGGTCAGATTGATGAATATATTGGTGAAACACTTACACATTTTGCAAAAAGATGTAGTGAATCTGAAAAATTTATAAACTCTTTTAACCGTGAAAGCACAAATACTGTACTTAATGGTATTTATAAATTTACTACAAAACACAGTAAAAAGGTTGTTTTATCAATATCAAGCACACCTATTACCACAAGTCAGGGCGATATAATAAATATTTTATGTGTAATGAGTGACTTAACACCAGAATATTCTGCAATTAATGAATTAAAAGCAGAAGAAGATAGAAGTGAAGAATTTATTACAATATTAACAGACTATATTAATGCAACAGGCAATACACTAGTTGTTTATAAAAAGGATTTTACACTAGAATATTCCAACTCAAGCCATGCGTCAGACCCTTATGATAATATTGTAAACTGCTACAAACATTATGTAGGCAGATGCACAAGAGCATGTCAGGAATGCTGTGTGAAACAGGTATTTAAAGAAAAAATCAAAATATCTTATGAAGTTATAGAAGAAGAAAATAATATATATGAAATGATAAGCTTTTTTCCTATTTTAGATAAACGGGGTAATGTAAGACTTGTAGTATGCGAACACAGAAATATTTTTGATAAAGTAGAATCACAGAAAACACTGCTTGAATTAAATGAGAAAGAGCATGCAATGGTTGCACAGTTGCAGGAAATGGTGCAGGCTCGTGATATTGCAAAAGCAGAGGCAGAATATGCAAGTAAAGCTAAAAGCTTATTTCTAGCAAATATGAGTCATGAAATCAGAACTCCAATTAATGGTATTTTAGGATTTTTAGCTCTTTTAAAAGACTGTAAAGTGGATGAAACTGCAAAAGAATATCTTAAAATTATAAGTGCCAGTTCAGAAAGTCTTTTAGGCGTTGTTAATGATATATTAGATTTTTCTAAAATTGAAAGTGGTAAAATGGAGCTTGAAAAAGTGCCATTTAGTATTGTAACAGATATTGAAGCAATAGCAGATATGTATATAGCTAGAGCTGAAGAGAAAAAAATAGAAATTACAAGTTATACAGACCCGCTCTTACCACAGAAAGTTTTAGGCGATTCTTTAAAAATTAAACAGATTATGATAAACCTTTTATCTAATGCTGTGAAATTTACTCCAGAGAATGGCAATATATCGTTAGATGTTCGCTGTATCTATAAAGAAAATGGGGTAGCAAGAGTAAAATTTTCTGTAACAGATACTGGCATTGGCATAGATAATGATGCTAAGGAAAAAATATTCTCTCCTTTTGCTCAAGGTGATACATCTATTACAAGACGGTTTGGTGGCACAGGGCTTGGTCTGTCTATATCTAACAGTATGCTTGAAATGATGAATTCTCAATTGGAGCTTGAAACAAAAGAAAATACAGGCTCTACATTTTCTTTTGAGCTTTCATTGAAAATAATTGATTACACAGACTATATTGAAAAATTTGATACAAACTTTAAAATGCTGCTTTTTGAAAGCAAGGGTAAGTGTGGCATAGTATTAAATGAATATATGTCTTCTTTAAATATAAAAGTAGCTGACTGTAATGGTGATTACAGTAAAATTACAGAAGATACAGACTATGTGCTTATTGATGCAGGCAGGGACATAGAGCAGTTTAAAAAAATATTTGCTAAAATGCCATATAAAGATAAAGTTAAATATATAGTTGGCTCATACAGCATATATAAAAATGAAATCAGTAAAATAGATGGTATAAGCCATATTTTCCTAAAACCAGTCACATTAACAAGACTACATAATATGTTTGCAAGATTAATGCAAAAAAATTATAAAGAAGATGAAAGATTATCCGATACAGATAAGAAAGTTGTGCTGAAAGGCGATATTTTAGTGGTGGAAGATAACCCAGTTAACCAAAAACTTATAGTTATCTTCCTTCAAAAAGCAGGCTTTAATGTTACTGTTGCAGGTAATGGTCAGGAAGCTGTAGATATAGTATCAAGTGGCAAAGTATTTGATATTATATTTATGGATATACATATGCCGATTATGGATGGTGTTTCAGCCACAAAAGAAATCAGAGCTATGGGTATATCTGTTCCAATTATAGCATTGACTGCAAATGTTATTAAAGAAGATATGGATAATTTTATTGCAAGCGGTATGAATAGTCATATTGCAAAACCAATCAACTTTGATAAACTTCAAGAGGTGTTACTCCAGTATCTAAAAGCCTGAAAATAGGAGGCTTTTAATGAAAGTTGATATGGAAACACTTGCAAAATCTACAGGAATAGCTAATACAGAGCTTTTAAAAGGCTTTGTGCATGATTTTTTTACTATCTGTTCAAAAGATTTGGAGCGTATCCCACAAAGTATTGAAAAAGGCGATAATGAAGCAGTAATCCGTCATTCTCATAATATATATGGGGCAGCTTACAGGTTAAGACTTGAAGATATTAAGCAGGCTGCTGCATCTCTTGTTCGTGCTGCAAATAATATGGAAACAGAAAAGTATGATAAACTTTATTATGAATTAGCAGAAGTGTTTACTACAGGACAAATAGACTATAAAGAAACAGCATAAAATTATTATATGAATATTAGAGAAAATTTACATATTTTTTGTTCGTGCAAAATATGATAAAAGGAAGATGAATATGATTAAAATAACAGCCAGACATACAGTAAAAGAAAACTGTATAGAAGAATTAGTAAAAATATTAAAAGAGCTTGTTGAAAAAAGCAGGCAGGAAGAAGGCTGTATAAGTTACAGTTTATATAAAGATATAGAACAGGATAATATATATAC
>CAMWVK010000006.1 GCA_947177675.1 uncultured Mucispirillum sp. | reverse complement strand
ATCATAGGCAGTGAAGATAAGATTGCCATAATTGGTAAAAACGGCAAAGGTAAATCTACTCTTTTAAAAGTGCTTGCAGGTGTTCTTCCAGCTACAAGTGGAAAAGTCATATATCACACAGGCTGCGAGAAAGGATATTATGAGCAGACAAATGTTTCATCTTTAAATCCAGATAATACTGTTGAAGAAGAAATACAGTCTGTTTCAGATACATTTGACAGAACTTATGTTAGAAATATATGTGGAGCTATGCTTTTTGAGCAGGATGCAGCTCTTAAAAAAATAAAAGTGCTTTCAGGCGGTGAAAAAAGCCGTGTAATGCTGGGTAAAATAATAGCAAGTCCGCAGAATGTTTTAATGCTTGATGAGCCAACAAACCATTTAGATATGGATGCATGCGATTCTTTAATAGAAGCTGTGGATAATTTTTCAGGAGCTGTTATAATGGTAACCCATAATGAAATGTTTCTGCATGCCCTTGCAAATAGATTAATAGTGTTTCAGAATGAATACCCCTATGTATTTGAAGGCACTTATGAAGAATTTTTAGAAAAGGAAGGCTGGCAGGAAGAAAATGCTGCTAAGGTAAAAGAAGTAAAAACAAAGCTGAATAAAAAAGATACTAGAAAATTACGCAGTGAAATAATTTCTGAAAAAAATAAAGTTATAAAACCTTTAGAACATATGGTAGAAAATATTGAAAATAATATCAGCACTTATGAGCAGGAAGTGGCAGAATTAAATGAATTATTAATTGAAGCATCATCTAATAATAATGGACTTTTAATAGGAGAATATGGTAAAAGATTAGCGGAGCTTAATAAATTAATAGATGAAGCATTTATTCAGCTTGATAGTGCAGTTACAGAACTGGAATCAAAACGGCAGGAATATGAAAATAAATTAAATCAAATAGAAGAATAAAAGGATGGGTAATATGAAAAAATTATTACTGATATTATTATGTATGTTATTTACAGTGCAGGCTTTTGCCCAAGATGCAGCAGAAACTAATATAGAATCTGATAAAGCTAATGCACCAAAAGAGCAGACAAGTGATGTAAAAACTAATTCAAAAGGCAAGCCGGATTTTAATAAGAAAAAAATATCGCTTGATAGAATTGATGAAAAAAAATGGTCTTTGCGTATAGGCTATAATTATTTTATACCAGACAGTAAATATTTAACAATGTTTCAGAACAGATTAAAAATCGGCGGTGCATACGATTTTAATAAAAATTTTCAAATTCAGGCTTTTCTGCATTATGCAGACGGCAAGAAAAGTTTTGATATAAATGGAGCATCTACTCAGTTTAAAGGAACTTTATATAATATAGGTGTGCTTGCAACTGGTTTATATCCTGTTGATATATCTTTTGGCTCCATTGCACCTTTTGGCAGTATTGGTGCTGCTTATACTTTTGGTAATCTGAATACAGTCTACCAAGATAATACAGAAAATAAACAGAATTTATCTGGCGGAGCTATACTTGCACAGGCTGGTCTGCAATACAGCTATCACATATTATCTGTCAGAGTATTTGGTGAATATTTATATGATTTTACACCGCTTAATAATCCGTATATTTCATCGTTATCTGGTTTCAGTATTGGAGCAGAACTTGGAATTAAGTTCTAATATGTTATGGATAAAAAGCCACATTATCAAGGTCACAGACAGCGATTAAAAGAGAAGTTTGATGAAGCACCATCAGTTTTAGCTGATTATGAAATATTAGAATTAATGCTTGGTTACTGCATACCAAGAAAAGATGTAAAACCTGTAGCAAAAGAAATGCTTATGAGAGCAGGCTCTATTGGAAATGTTTTTAATATTAACTATCAGCAGGTTGATGGTGCAGGAAAAGAAACAGAAAGGTTTTTGAGAATAGCTGCTGAATTTTATAACAGGATAGAAAATTCATATTATGAAACAAAACTGTCTCTTTCAAGTCCAGAACAGATATACAGGCTTTTAAAATATCATATTGGTTTTGCAGAAAATGAAAGTTTTGCTGTTATCCTTTTAAATAGCAAAGGCTGCCTTATTGATAAGAAAGTTATAACAGAAGGTGTTGTAAATAATGCAGTAGTATATCCTAGGCAGATAGCAGAATATGCACTTAAAAATAAGGCAGTAAGTGTTATTATTGCACATAATCATCCATCAGGTGACAGCAGCCCGTCTAGAAAAGATATAGAACTTACGAATATAGTAGCAGAATCACTTGCTACTCTTGGTATTAAATTGAGAGACCACATAATAGTATGTAAAAATGAATATTCAAGCCTCTATGATTTAGGTTATATGGGAGAATAGGCACTTTTTGCAGAAAATTTGTAAATTTTTTCATATTTTTAAAATTTTCTCTTGCTTTTTTATTTTATAATTGTAATATTAGCACTCATAAAGAATGAGTGCTAATGATAACAAGCACGAAATTACTACAATATAATTAAATATTAAGTATAGGAGGCTAAGAGGTATAATGGCTAAAATCCAACCTTTACAAGACAGAGTAATTGTTAAACGCTTTGAAAGCGAAGAAAAAACTGCATCAGGTATTTTTATTCCTGATTCTGCAAAAGAAAAACCACAAGAAGGAGAAGTAGTTGCTGTTGGTGCAGGAAAACATTTAGATAATGGTAATGTTATAAAACCAACAGTAAAAGCTGGGGATAAAGTTCTTTTCAGCAAATATGCTGGCACAGAAGTTAAAATAGATGGTGAAGACCTTCTTATTATGAGAGAAGATGATATATTAGGTATCATTGGATAATAATTAATTTAAAAAATATTTAGGAGAATACATAAAATGGCTAAAAATATTACATTTAGTGAAGACGCTCGTCAAGCTATTATGCGTGGTGTTGACCAGCTTGCAAATGCAGTTAAAGTTACACTTGGACCAAAAGGAAGAAATGTTGTTATAGAAAAAAAATTCGGCACACCATTAATTACAAAAGATGGTGTTAGTGTTGCAAAAGAAGTAGAACTTGCAGACCCTCTTGAAAATATCGGTGCTCAAATGGTTAAAGAAGTTGCTTCTAAAACTAACGATGTAGCAGGTGATGGAACAACTACTGCAACAGTTCTTGCTCAATACATTTATAGAGACGGTATGAAAAATGTTGTAGCTGGTGCTAATCCTATGGAAATCAAAAGGGGTATTGATAAAGCTGTAGAAACAGTTATTACAGAACTTCAAAAAATTTCAAAAGTAGTAAGCACTAATAAAGAAATTGAGCAGGTTGGAACAATTTCAGCTAATAACGATCATGAAATCGGTGGCATTATTGCAAAAGCAATGGATAAAGTTGGTAAAGACGGTGTTATCACTATTGAAGAAAATAAATCTATGGAAACTGTATTAGATGTAGTTGAAGGTATGCAGTTTGATAGAGGCTATCTCTCTCCATACTTCGTAAATAATCCAGATACTATGGAAGCAGTTGTAGAAAATGCTTACATTATTATTCATGAGAAAAAAATCTCTAATATGAAGGATATTCTTCCAGTGCTGGAAAAACTTGCCAAAGTAAATGCTCCATTTGTTATTATTGCAGAAGATATTGAAGGTGAAGCACTTGCAACTCTTGTATTAAATAAACTTCGCGGTACATTAAACTGTGTAGCTGTAAAAGCTCCGGGCTTTGGTGACAGAAGAAAAGAAATGCTTAAAGATATTGCAACCTTAACTGGTGGTCAGGTAATTACTGATGATTTAGGTATTAAAATAGAAAGTGTTGAACTTGAAGATTTAGGTAGAGCTAAAAAAGTTGTTATTGATAAAGATAACACTACTATTGTTGAAGGTGCAGGTAAAACTGAAGATATTAAAGCAAGAGTTAATCAAATTAAAAAACAAATTGAGGACACTACAAGCGACTATGACAGAGAAAAACTTCAAGAACGCCTTGCTAAATTAATCGGCGGGGTAGCAGTAATTAAAGTTGGTGCTGCAACAGAAACTGAAATGAAAGAGAAAAAACACAGAGTTGAAGATGCTCTTGCAGCTACAAAAGCAGCAGTTGAAGAAGGTATCGTTCCTGGAGGCGGTGTTGCATTAGTAAGAACTGCAGCAGCTCTTAAAAACTTAAAAGTTTCTCAAGAACAGCAAGTTGGTGTAAATATTATTGCAAGAGCATTAGAATATCCATTACGCCAGATTGTTGAAAATGCAGGTCTTGAATCAAGTGTTATTGTAAATAAAATCAAAGCAGGCAAAAACACTAACTATGGATTTAATGCTTATACAGAAAACTATGAAGATATGATGGCTGCAGGTGTTATAGACCCTACTAAAGTTACTCGTTCAGCATTACAAAATGCTGCATCAGTTGCTGGTCTTATGATTACAACAGAAGCAGTTATCACTGAAATTAAAGAAAAAGCAGCTCCTGCAGCTCCTGATATGGGAGGCATGGGCGGTATGGGTGGCATGGGTATGATGTAATAGGTTTATAACCTTATCATATTTATCCATTAATACATGTAAAATAATAAAAAATATCCGCCGTATTAAAATACGGCGGTTTTTTTATTCTATAAATCTTAACTACTTATTATATTTTTAGATAATATTTATTATATGACAGCATTTTATAAAGTAAGCAGTTTTCATATCAATTTATATATAATAAAATCCCATAACTATCATACTGCCGCAAATTTTATAAAGTAATCTTTTATTATTTCATATCTTATACTGCAACTTGCTGCTCATAAGAAATTAAGCAGCAAAGATAATAAAATAATCAGAGACAGCTTTTTAAAATAAGAATAATTGTAAATATATTTATTATTTTATATTTTAGATAATCTGTTTAAAGCTGTAGTATGATATAACAGAAGTATTATAATAAAAAAACTTATTTTTTACTTATTAATATCTACTACCTGCACAGGCACATTGCCAACAAGAATATTTTTAAGGGACAAAAATGCAGGAGTATCATCGGTTACAAGCACTTCTCTAAGTCCTTTTTCTGTATCTGGCAGGTTTAATTTTTTAATATCTTCTATAATATAATGAGTGCTGTCTACAATAGAAACATTAGGCAGATATCTTGCAATTAAATCTTTTAATACTGGGTAATGGGTGCAGCCTAAAATTACAGTATCTATACCAGTTTCAGTAATATTTTTAATAGTTTCTTCTACAACTGTTTCTGCCACTTTGCCAGAAATCATTGATTCTTCCACAAGTGGCACAAAAAGAGGGCAGGCTTGCTGATAAACCTGAGCATCAGGCAGTATTTCTTTTATTGCACAGATATAAGACTTACTATTTACTGTTGCATGAGTTCCAAGCACACCAATTTTTTTATTTTTAGTTAAATCTACGGCATATTTTGCACCCGGCTTTATGACACCAAGTATAGGAATATTCAAACTTTCAGCAAGAAATGGCAGTGCATGGGAAGAAATAGTGTTGCAGGCAACAATTAATGCAGAAATATTATATTTTTCTTTTAAAAAAGAGGCACACTCTACACTGTAACGGATAATAGTTTCTTTTGAACGGTTGCCATAAGGCACTCTTGCCACATCGCCAAAATATATTAAATCCTGCTTTTTAAAATTTGCCGCTACCACTTTATATACTGTTAAACCACCTATTCCAGAATCATATACACCTATTGCCATAGATACCTCCGAAACATATTTATACAGTATTTATGCTTAAATTTCAATTTTTTAATTATTAATATCAAGACGAATATTTAATATAAATTTTTTTAATATTATATTATCTTTATTACATCTTAATAATAAAGTTTTATTAACATCAATTGTTTTTTTAATATAGTTTTTGTCTCCTATTTTTATAGAGCCTAGGACTTTGCCTTTATCTATATTAAAAGTTGTAAAGCTAAATCTGTTAGAATCATCATTGTTATGCAGCACTTCCATTGCAATATCCACTTGTTTAGTCATATTATCAAACATAAGATATATTAGCCCAGGACAGCGAAGACCTTTTTCAGTATTTTTCCAATTTTTAGAAATCAGTAATCCATTTGGCATTTTATTATAATCTTTTGGAAAATCCAGCTCTATTTTTTTATCAGTTATATATGATTTATCTGGGGTTAATATGGATAGTAAATTATAAGAATTATAAGTATGGTCTTTATAATCCATTTTATCTGGAATCCGATATTCAAATATAGGTGTATTATAGCCACTATCTAAAATCTGAACAGTCATATAATCGTATCCCTTTCTATTTTGATGTTCTTTTAAATTTGGAATAGATTTTCCTTGTAATAGTTCTAAAATCATATCTTTCAAGTATATCTGGCTAAATGGTCTTGAATCTATAACCATCTTATTGCTGTGAGCATTTATTTCTTTAATAAGAAGTAGTGCATTAAATCTATCTCCTCCATGGTCACTTGATATTATAATTAATGAGTTATCATACAATTTAGTATTAGCAGCTTTAAGTTTTTCTAAATAAATATTTACAAGCTTTAAAGATGCTTTTGACTGCTGAACATATGTTCCTTTTTTCCCTATATTATTAAAATTTTCATCTATAATCGGAGGCATATGAGGTCCTGCTAAATGTATTAGAGAAAACACATTATTATTATTTATTTTAATATTATTATTTTTAACCATATTTAAAAATTTGAAATCCCAAATATCGCTACCAGTTGTTGCATTTAGAATTTTCATTATATCGCTACCAGTTGTTGCATTTAGAATTTTCATTTTATTTTTTAAAAAATCAGGCACAATTCTATATACCGAAGCATATAAATATTTTCTTTCTGTTCCTTTCGGAGCTTTATCATAAGCTCCGCTACTACTGTTACTATATAACTCATAATTAGGAGCATATACAGAATCTGTATGCCTATGCTCATGATATAGTATATTATCCCACCCGTCTTTTTGTAATATTTCAAATAAAGAGTTTCCACTGGTAAATGCTTCTTGTCTAAATTGTTTCCATGGTTTAGAATTATCATATGGTTTGCCAGCTATAGTTGCACTTCCAGAAAAAGGTGTTGTTGTATGAGCACTAGAATAATTATTAAAAAAAGTAAAATCTTTAAACATTTTATCAGTATATAATTCACTGTCTTGACCTTCTAATATTTCTGCAAAAAAACTGGTATCAAACCTGTCTAATACTATGTATATAATATTTTTTTCCTTTGATAATCTTAAAACATCATCAGGTAATGTAGAAATCAATAAACCAGAAGACGATCTGGCTTTATATGATGAATTAATAATAGATAATGTAAATGTAAAAGCAATATAAACAGCTCCAATAATAACTATTAAATTTATTATAGATTTGTTAAAGATATAGATAACAGCAGATAGTATAACCAAAGTCAATACTGCAATAGTATTAATAATACTATTTTTAGATAAAAGATTAACATTTTCATTGCCGTCAAGTTGAATATCTACAGGAAAAAATACTAAGTTGATTATAAAAACTAGAATAATAACGATTAAAGAAATATCTATAAATGCTTTGATTTTACTATGAATTAGCGATAAAAGTGAAATCCCCCCCCCGTTATTATAGAAAATAGAACATATTGCGGCATAACATTTTTAAAGAAAGCTGTAAAATTGTAGCCATACTCATTAGGATTATTAAAAAATATTTCCATGCTGCCAACATATATAAAACCATATATAACAAATGATTCAAACATATACAGCACTTCATCCTTTATTTTAACTCTTCCAGACATAAATTAACCCAAACAAAAATTATTTATGCTATGCATATAAGGTAAAATATATAATTATTATATGGTTGTCAATTGAAAAAAATTTCATTATATTAATTGACTATGGAAAATGAAATAATAAAAAATTTAGAAATAACAGATACAGCTTATGGTGGAGCTGGTGTAGGCAGAAGTGAAAGCGGTCAGGTAATATTTGTGCAGAAAACTGTGGAAGGTGATATTGTAGATGCAGAAATATTTGAAGATAAAAAAAGTTTTGCTTTTGCCCGCCTTATTAAAATAGTTAAGCCGTCAAGTTTACGGGTTAAGCCTGTATGCACGGAAGCCTGTGTATGCGGCGGCTGTTCTTTTGCTCATATCTCTTATAAAGCACAGAAAAATATAAAAAAACGCATAGTATTAAATCAGTTTAGAAAATACAAAAATATTATGCCTGAAATAAAAATTGTAGAAAGCAGTAATCAGGAATACAGGCTGAGAGCAACAGCAAGAAGCAGAAACGGAAAAATGGGCTTTTTTCAGTATGGCACAAATAAACTTATTGCAGCAGAAAAATGTCCTGTAATTAAAGAAAGTCTTTATAATAAAATGAAAGAGTTTGTTTGTAATAATAATTTAACTGGTGAAATATATGCGATAGAAAATGAGGAAGGCTTATCACTTGCAGATATAAAAGCAGAAAGGATTGATTATAAAAATACAGGCAGTTTTGAAGGGGTATGTATAAATAATAGAAAATATGGTTGTTCAAATATTGCATTTAATACTGTTTATGGAGCTGTTCAGGTTACATATAAATCATTTTTTCAGGCAAACAGGTATTTATTAAATGAGTTTCAGGAATATGCTGCAGGTCTTGTTTCAAGTGGTTTAGATATTGTGGAGCTTTATGCAGGAGCAGGATTTTTTACATGTGCATTAATGGCAAAAGGTAAAGTAGAAGCATGTGAATGCGACCAGATTTCATCAAATTTAGGCAGGCAGTCTGGCTATAATATAAAAACAAATAACAGCAGCACATTTTTATCAAAAATAAAAAAATGTGACAGTCTTTTTTTAGACCCTCCACGAGATGGGGCAGATAAAAAAGTAATAGAAAATATAAAGAGATTAAGTCCTTATGAAATAATATATGTTTCATGCAATCCAGTTACTCTTGCCCGCGATATAATAAGGCTTGAAGGAAATTATAAAATAACTGATTTTGCTTTATTTGATATGTATCCTGATACTTATCATATAGAAAGTGTAGTCAGGCTTCAAAGGATATAATATGAAAATAACTGTAAATTATATAAGCAATGTATTTTTAGCTGTTATTTTAGCACTTCTTCCATATACTGCATTAATTAAAATATTTATTAAAAATAATGATACACCCTTTTTAACTTTTGATATGGTTTCAATAGTGGTTTTAAATATTATAGTATATATTTCAGCGGTTACTGGGCTTGAAATAGCAGAAAATAAGGCAGGGGAAAAGGGTTTAAAAACTCACCTTACATCTGCATTATTTATATTATTAGTGCTGCCTGTAATATTAAAATATATAATAGGTATGATGATTTCAGTAGTGCCGGAATTAGTGCATTATAATATAACTATGGCAGATGATATTATATTGATTATATATGTAATTATTCTTTTAACTGTATTTTTTAGATATTCAGCTAAAGCAGCATATTGTTTAGCACCGCTTTTAGTTTACTATATATTCAGCATGTAAAAATATGGGGTAAATTATGGTTTTATATGTAGCAACAAAAAATCAAGGAAAGATTAAAGAAATAAATAAAATTATGGAACAAACAGGTATTATATGCAAATCTTTTCCAGATATGGAAGTCGTAGAAGAAACAGGTGATACTTTTGAAGAGAATGCAAAAATTAAAGCAGATTTTTTATCTTCTAAATTAAAAGATGAATATGTAATTGCAGATGATTCAGGTTTATCTGTGGATATATTAAACGGAGCACCGGGGATTTATTCTGCTAGATATTCAGGCATTTATGGTGATGATAAAGCAAATAATCTGAAAGTATTAAAAGAAATGCAGGGCAAAGAAAACAGGAAATGCAGGTTTATCTGTGTTATAGCACTTTCAAGAAATGGTAAAACTATTAAAACATTTCATGGGGAGCTTGAAGGAAAAGTAGGATATGAAGAAAGAGGTAAAAATGGTTTTGGGTATGACAGTATATTTTTACTGCCAAATGGGAAAACTACAGCAGAAATAGAAAGTGATGAAAAAAATAAAATAAGCCACAGATATAAAGCATTAGAGCAGTTAAGGGATTATCTTGTAAAATAATATGAAAAAATTAATTGCAGCTTTTATTATTCTTTTTGTCATGCAGCTTGCAGCAGGTCTTGCTATATATATTCATTCGGAAGTTGAATATGTAAAAGTATATGTGCCTGATACAGATAATATTACTGCATATAATGATACGATAGCTTTTACTGTTTACGGACAGGACAATTTTGTAATGTATAAAAAATATTATGTCAGACAGGAAAAGCTTCACGGCGATTATGATATTTCTCAGATTATGCCAATGGTAGAAATCCTTATAAATGAAAGGTATAAAACAGTTAATGAGCAGGGTATAGAAAGGTGGAAAAAGTTTATATTAAATTATCAAGGTATAGAGCCTTTTTCTCTTGAAGCTGCAGCTTATATTCATTATACAGATATGCTTATATCCAAAAGCAGACTTTCTGGTTTTAGAAAAGAACTCTTAAGATGGTACACGATTGATAAGCTCAATAATAAATACAGCAGAGTGGGGCTTATAAAGCTTTTTTTAGACAGTTCTAATTATGCAGAAAATATTTATGGTATATCAGCAGCATCAAAATATTATTTTAATAAAGATATAAAAGATATTAACCATTTACAGCAGGCTTTTCTGCTTTCTGCCATTTCTTTTTCAAATCATCCTTATGATGCAGTGAAAGATTATCAGGAGTTAGACAGGAAAGCACGCAGTATATTAAATAAATTAAATCAGCAGAATATTATATCAGACAGCAAATTGTCAGAGTATATGGATATGAGTGTAAAATTAGAGCCAGAAAATATAAAAATGGTAGAGCCTGCATATTTAAATGGAGTATTTAAGCAGGTAGCAGATATTAAGGAAATAAAAGAAAATCTTGGCAGAAAAAATATAGAAATATATACAGGTTATAACGAAAAAGCAAATATTGCAGCAAGAAGTGCATTAAGTGAATATTTTAAAGATAAAGATGATAAGCTGCAGGCAGCATTTGTTCTGCTTAATAATAATACACAGGAGGTTATGGCAGCAATAGGAAGCCGCGAGTTAAATACAAAAGTTAATAGAGCATTAACTACATCGCGGCAGATGGCATCTACTTTTAAACCAATTGTCTTTTTAGCTGCTTTTGAAAAAGGAATAAAACCATCTGACCAGATTATAGATATGCCGTATGATTTTAGAGTAGGCGATATAATATACAGACCAAATAATTATAACGGATATTTTATGGGAAAAATCCCTGTCCGTTATGCTCTTACCTATTCTTTAAATAATTCAACAGTAAAACTTGCTGAGCGTGTAGGGCTTAATTATATATGTGAATTAAGCAAATCAATGGGCATGAATAAAGAAATTAAGCCATTTTATGCTATGGCTTTAGGTGCATTTCCTGCAACCCCATTGACTGTTGCTCAAATTTATTCTACGATAGGCAATATGGGAGAGTATAAAAAAGCAGTTCTTGCAACAGGTTATAAAATAGACAATGAATATGTTGATTTAAGACCAGAGGGCAAAAGAGTAGTTTCCGCTGAGGCTGCATATCAGACATTATATATAATGCAGTCAGTAGCTGGCAGAGGCACAGCACGAGGAGCAGATCTGCTGAAAGGCACAGGTGCAAAAACTGGCACATCTAATGATACAAAAGATGCTTGGACAGCCACTGTTTTTGGTGATTATACGGCAGTAGTATGGGTTGGTTATGATGATTTAAGCCCTATAACTTATGCTGGCAGTGGCGGACGGCTTGCAGCCCCTGTAATATCCTCATTTCAAAAAAAATATTTTGGGACAGATACTTCGTTCTCATTCCAGCAGCCTGAAAATATTGTATTTAAAAGAGTTGATTTAAGAACTGGATATTTAACAAATAAGAAAAAAGAAGGCTCATATTTAGAAGCATATAATAAAAATAAACTTCCTAAGTATGAATGACAAAATAGTTATACACTGTAAAAAAATAGTATGAAACTGACAGAACAGCAAATATCTATAAGTGAGTATGTTTATGGAAAAATTAAGGGATAAAAAAGACCGCATTTATTTGACAGGCTTTATGGGAGCAGGCAAAAGCACAGTAGGTGCTTATTTAAGCCGCATTACTTCCCGCAGGATTATTGATACTGACAGTATTATTGAAAAAGAATCTGGTATAAGTATTGCAGAAATCTTTAAGTCACATGATGAAGCTCATTTTAGAGAGCTTGAAAGAAGTGTATTAATAAGCACATTTCAGTTAAAAAATGTAATTATTTCAACAGGAGGCGGTCTGCCCTGCTATGAAGACAATATGAAGCTTATTAATGCAAATGGAGTATCTGTATGTCTTATGGCAAGACCTGATGTAATATTATCAAGATTATCATTTGAAAAAAATATCCGTCCACTGCTGCAGGGGGAGGATAGAATGGAAAAATTAAATTTACTTATGCAAAAAAGAGTGTATTATTATACATTAGCAGATATATTAGTAGATACATCAGATAAGTCTATTGATGAAATAGCAAAATATATATGTGCAGAGGCAGGTATAAAAAAATGAAGAGCATTACAGTAAATATTTCAGAAAGTAAAACAAGTTACAGTATATTTATAGGCAGAGACTTTATTAGTGATAAACTTGCTCATTATGAAAAAGAAGGTGCTTATTTTATTATAGACAGCAGAGTTGCCTCTTTTTATAGAAATATAATTCCAAAAGAGCGTGTATTTTTATTTCAAGCAGCAGAGAAAAATAAAACACTTTTAAGTTTAGAAAAAATGCTTGATTTTTTAAGGCAGAATAATGCGTTAAGAGATTCTACACTGGTGGCAGTTGGCGGCGGCATAACAGGTGATGTGGCAGCATTTGCAGCATCAGTATATATGCGAGGCATTAAGCTTATTCAAGTGCCTACTACACTTTTAGCTATGGTAGATTCCAGTGTTGGTGGAAAAACTGCAGTAAATTTTAAAGGAATAAAAAATAATATAGGTTCCTTTTACCAGCCAAGTATGGTTTTAATAGACAGCAATTTTTTAGACAGCCTGCCTGATAAGGAATATTTAAACGGTCTTGCAGAATCAGTAAAAATAGCAGCTGTTAGAGATAAAGAATTTTTTGAATATATTAGTGCTAATAAAAACAGTATATTAAAGCGTTCAAAAGCAGTAATGGAATATATAATAGCTGTTTCCTGCAAATTAAAAGCAGAAATAGTAGAGCAGGACGAAAAAGAATCAGGCATTAGAAAACTGCTTAATTTTGGTCATACTGCAGCTCACGGTATAGAAAGTGATTCTAACTATAAAATACATCATGGCTTTGCTGTTGCATTAGGTATGATATATGAATCAAAATATGCTTTGAAAAACGACCATACTGATAAAGAAACATACAATGCAATATATGAACTTTTAAAATCTTTTAAATATCCAACCAATTATAAGCCAAAAGATATAAATAAAATGCTTGAAGCAGTATCAAAAGATAAAAAAGCAGGCAAAAATGGTATAAGTATTGCACTTTCTGGCAAAAATATGCAGGGAGTTATTATTAATAATATAAACCCAAAAGAATTAATTGACTTATTTCTATAAATAAAAGTAATATATATAAACTGCTATATTCGTTTTAGGTAAGGATATGATTTTAAAATAATCTGCCATCCTTATCTAAAACAATTCAAATGTAAGTAAGGAGTGCAGCTGGTGAACGAAAGGACACATGCTCGCTATATGGCTGATATAGCTTATTTTCTTTCAAAAATGGAAGCAGAGCCTAATTCTGGTTATTTTATACCCATTGCATTAGCATATAATAAACTGGAAAAATATGATGAAACAATTGCAATGTGTAAAACTGCTGTTGAGCGTTTCCCATCAAACTGTGCTGCTAAAACTTTTCTTGCAGAAGCTTATGTTTATAAGGGACTTTTTGACCAGGCACGAGAGCTGCTTTTTGATGTTACAGCAGAAGATGATAATAATTATAAAGCCTTAAAGCTGCTGGGTATTATATGTAAAGAAAAAGGTGATAATACGGAAGCACTTAAATATTTAACTGGTGCTTTTATACGCAGCCCAGAAGATGAAGAAGTCCGTAAAATGATTGATGAGCTTGGCGGCACATTAAACCCTGGTCAAATATATGATGAGCGTATGAAACGCCAGTCTCAAAGAGCAGCAGAAAGCGAAGAAGATGAAGATTTAAAAACATATCAGGAAATAGATAAGCGTATTAGAAGTGCTGAAATAATCATGGCAGATTTAGTTTCAGATACTTCTATTAGTGCTAGAAATTATGAAGATGAAGAAGATTTTCACTCTGATAATCCTGATGACTATATGCCATTAATCACTCAACATACAGATGAGGAAGAAGAAAGCCTTTCTGACAATCCTGATGATTTTTTGCCACAAATTACTAAATCAGAAGAACGAGAAGAATTAGAACCTGTTGAAACTTTATCTTATGATGAAGAAGTAGAGAATAATCATATATCAGAAGATAATAATGCAGATGACTTATTATCAGCCCTTTCAAGTGAAGAAGAAAGCAGC
>CAMWVK010000005.1 GCA_947177675.1 uncultured Mucispirillum sp. | reverse complement strand
TGCGAAATGTGGCAGGAGAACTTTTTGCAGCTGCTGTATCTGTAAAATGGGCAGTAGAAAATGGATATAAAAACATAACACTGCATCATGATTATTCAGGAATAGCACACTGGGCAAAGGATGAATGGAAACGAAAGCAGGAAGGAACAATCAATTATAAAAAATTTATTGATGACATATCTGAAAAAATAAATATTTCTTTTGTAAAAGTCAAAGGACACTCTGGAGATACATATAATGATATGGCAGACAAACTTGCAAAGGAAGCTGTTAATCTTACAGATTAACAATAATAAAGTTAAAAGTATTGACAAATGAATATAGTTTATGTTTAATCATTTATCATAAATATAATATGAGCCGAAGTGGCGGAATGGTAGACGCAGCGGACTCAAAATCCGCCGATTTCTAATCGTAGGGGTTCAAGTCCCCTCTTCGGTATAAAATAAAAAAAGCTGGCTAAGGTCAGCTTTTTTTATTTTATATCAATTATATCTTGAGGACTTGAAGGTAAATTTTGCCGACCGAATAGGGAGGATGAAGCAGACAGGATGTCTGCGACAAAATTTGGCTGGCTTTTTTCCAATTTTTAGGACAAAAATTGGAAAAAAGAAGTCCCCTCTTCGGTATAAAATAAAAAGCTGGCTAATGTCAGCTTTTTTATTTTATATCAATTATATCTTGGGGACTTGAAGGTAAATTTTGCCGACCGAATAGGGAGGATGAAGCAGACAGGATGTCTGCGACAAAATTTGGCTGGCTTTTTTCCAATTTTTAGGACAAAAATTGGAAAAAAGAAGTCCCCTCTTCGGTATAAAATAAAAAAAGCTGGCTAAGGTCAGCTTTTTTTTATTTTATATCAATTACATCTTGAGGACTTGAAGGCAAATTTTGCCGACCGAATAGGGAGAATAAAGCAGACAGGATATTTTAAATAACTTATTAGAGTTTTATCAATAATATTTTAATAAATACACTAATTCGGAAGAACCATTTGATGCTTGTTAAATGAATTTACCCTAAAACATTGCATAGCAAATCATTGAAATATAGCAATAAGAATTTTGAATACATAATTATGTATAAAATCAAATTATACTTGTTTTCTATATTTTTACTATTCTATCATATTATATTCTTAACTGTATCATAATTAATTTATTTTATCTTCTTCTCAGACATCATATTTTAGTTAATAATATCCTAATCGTTTGATAATGTTTAGAAAATGCTATTTTATACAGCAATAGGCTGGAAATATTGTAATAAATTTTTGAAGAAACATATAATATATAATTAGGCCACACTTACCACTGTCTATTCTAACAAGCGGTTTTTGTGAGGACAACATTCCATTAAATGAACAGCTGATAGGTAGATATATTTGCTGAAACAGTGTTAGAAAAATAAAAAGCATAATAATGTTACAAAAGGGTATTTAATTAATTAGTATAAAAAGTCAAATTATGGAATTTGATTTCTAAAAAATACAGCAGTATAATAGTCTATTAAACATAAAATGAAATAAATATATTCTTGACTTTCTCTCAGAATTGACATTGCATAGGATATTATTTAGTGATGCAATAATAACATTATATCATAGCAAACTATACTAAAACATCCTTAAAGATGATAACTGGAATAACCATAAGCAGTGTTATAATGAAATAATAACAAATTACAGAAAATTAATAAAAGATATATCTTGATAAAATTTATGGGGCTTTATGCCCCATAAATTATTTACTATTTTTTATAATGTCTGAAATTTCAAGACCGCGTGCTGAAGCAACCTGATCTATAGTTCTCATATTTTTAAATCCATTCATAGCAGCATATAAAGAGTTATATGGGTTTCTACTTCTAACAGATTTACATAAAATATTGTGGATACCTGCAAGTTCAAATAATGAACGAACAGCACCACCAGCAATAATACCAGTACCAGGAGCAGCTGGTTTCATAACAACTTCACTTGCTCCAAATTTACCAACGATTTCATGCGGAATACTGCCTTTTGCAACTGGTATTGCTACCATATTTTTCTTAGCATTATCCATAGCTTTACGAATAGCATCAGGCACTTCTCTTGCTTTTCCATGACCTATGCCAACATTACCATTATGGTCACCAACTACTACAAGGGCTGTAAACTTGAATATGCGTCCACCTTTAACAACCTTTGTAACTCTGCCAATGTGAACAACTTTATCAGATAATTGTTTTTCTTCTGTACTCAAATCATACCCCCTAATTAGAATTCAAGACCAGCAACACGCGCACTATCTGCTAACGCTTTTATTCTGCCGTGATATATAAAGCCGCCTCTATCAAAAACAACTGTCGTAACACCTTTTTCTTTAGCTCGTTTAGCAACTGTTTCACCGATAGTTTTAGCTACTTCAATGTTTAATTTACCACCGAATTTTGCACGGAACTCTTTCTCAAGAGAGCTTGCTGAAACAATAGTTTCCCCAGTTTTATCATTGATAACCTGAGCATATATATTTGTATTACTTTTAAATACAGCAAGGCGTGGACGAGACTCTGTCCCGCGTATTTTTTTTCTTAATCTGATATGACGCCTAATGCGTCCTTCAGCTCTATTAAACCTACTCACTATCTGCTCTCCTTATTTTTTACCAGATTTGCCGGCTTTCATAGCAACATATTCACCTGCATAACGGATACCTTTACCTTTGTATGGCTCTGGTTTTCTGATTTTGCGGATATTTGCTGCAACTTGACCAACAAGCTGTTTATCTATACCTTTTACAGATATTTTAGTAGTTCCATCAACTGAAAACTCTATACCTTCTGGTGCTTTAAATATAACTGGGTGAGAAAAGCCCATAGAAAGGTCTAAATCTTTACCTTTCATTGCAACTTTATAACCTACACCGATTATTTCAAGATTTTTAGAAAATCCGTTAGTAACACCTTCAACCATGTTAGCAATAAGTGTTCTGAAAAGCCCATGTTTTTGTCTTAAACTAATTGAGCCGTCAGCACATTCAATTATTACCTGAGACCCGTCAACTTTTACTAATATACCTTCAGTAACTTCTTGTGACAGTTTCCCTTTTGGACCTTCCACTTTAACAAGAGAGCCCTCAACATTTACTTTTACCCCCGCCGGAATATTAATTGGCAATTTACCAATACGAGATACTTTAACTTTCGGCTCTTGGGCTGCTTGACTATTTTGTGCCATATTCATACTCCAATTACCAAATTTGACAGAGATATTCGCCGCCTACTTTTTCATTAAGGCATTGTTTCACTGTTTTAATACCAGCAGATGTAGATATTATACCGTTACCTAAACCACCTAATACAAGAGTTAAATTTTTAGTATTTACATAAACCCTTCTACCCGGTTTAGATATTCGTTTTAATCCACGGATAACAGACTCATTCACATCATTATATTTTAAATAAACAATAATGTCTTTTTTATTGCCGTTTGTAACAACTCTGTAATTTTTTATATAACCTTCATCTCTAAAGATAGCTGCAATGCTTTCTTTTATTTTAGAATA
This sequence comes from uncultured Mucispirillum sp., assembly GCA_947177675.1. Taxonomy (GTDB): domain Bacteria; phylum Chrysiogenota; class Deferribacteres; order Deferribacterales; family Mucispirillaceae; genus Mucispirillum. The sequence continues at coordinate 12,228 of CAMWVK010000005.1, read as the reverse complement.
TGGTATTGTAACTTCTGAATGCTTAACCATTAATGCATTACGCATGCGTGTAAGCATATCAGCAATAGGGTCAGTCAATCTCATTATGCTGCTCCTCCAATTCTACCAGCTTGACTTGCGAACACCTGGTATATCACCATTTAACGCAAGTTTACGGAAACACATACGGCACATATTAAACCGTCTCATAAAAGCACGCGGACGACCACAAAGTGGGCATCTGTTATTTTTACGCACTTGAAATTTTTTCTTTTCAAAAGCACTGTTATATTTCGCAGTAGTAGCCATTTATATCCTCCTACTTAAGCGAAAGGCATACCGAGAGCTTTAAGCAGTTCTCTGCCTTCCTCATCGGTTTCAGCCGTTGTAGTAATAATTACATCTAATCCGCGTACTTTATCTATTTTATCGTAATCAATTTCCGGGAAGATAATTTGTTCTTTAATACCCATAGCATAGTTGCCACGACCATCAAATGATTTAGGGCTGACGCCTTTAAAGTCACGAACGCGTGCAAGAGCTATATTGAAAAATCTTTGTAAAAATTCATACATAACATCATGGCGTAAAGTAACTTTACAACCAATAGCCTGACCTTCACGGATTTTGAAACCAGCTATTGATTTTTTAGCTCTTGTAACAACTGGCTTTTGTCCAGCTATTTTAGTCATATCATTGATAGCATGTTCAAGAACTTTTGCATTTGCAGCTGCTTCACCTACACCCATATTAAGAACAACTTTTTCAATTACAGGCACTTGGTTAATGTTTTTGTAAGAAAAAGTTTTCATCATGTGGGGAACAACTTCTTTGAGATACTTCTCTTTTAATTCAGTCATATCTTTCCACCTATGCCTTATCAATAACTTCATTACATTTTTTGCAATAGCGGACTTTTTTGCCATTTTCTAAGTGTTTAATACCTAAACGAACGCCAGTTTTGCAATTACTGCAATGATACATTACATTAGAGATGGACAACGGCATATTTTTTTCTATTATACCGCCATCCGGGTTAGTTTGGTTAGGACGAGTATGGCGTTTCACAATATTCACATTCTCTACAACCACTTGACCTTTCTCTTTATCTAAACCAATTATTTTAGATACTTTCTTTTTGTCTTTACCAGTTATAACAACAACTGGATCATCTTTTTTAAGTTTAAATTTTATAGGCATTCTTAACTCCTATAATACTTCAGGTGCCATAGAAACTATTTTAAGGAAACCTTTACCTCTTAATTCTCTGGCAACTGGACCGAAAACGCGTGTACCTATTGGCTCATTTTGTTTGTTTAATAAAACTGCTGCGTTATCGTCAAATTTAATATATGTTCCGTCTGCACGGCGTTTTTCTTTAGCTGTGCGAACAACAACAGCACGAACAACCGCACCTTTTTTAATATTACTGTCTGGGCTAGCTTCTTTTACACTTGCCACTATAATGTCGCCGACTTTACCATATCGTTTACGAGAACCACCTATTACTTTAATACACATGATTTCACGCGCACCAGAGTTATCAGCAACTGTCATACGAGATTGAACTTGAATCATTAAACAGTCTCCTCGCCTGCAGACTCAACAGAGCGGGTAATGATGCTCTCGATTCTCCAGCGTTTATTCTTACTAAGTGGTCTTGTTTCAACTATTTGAACAAAATCACCTACTCTTGCAGTATTTTCTTCGTCATGAACAAAGAAAGTTTTACTGCGTTTGATGAATTTTTTATACATTGGATGCAGGATTTGACGCTCTACTTTAACAGTAACTGTCTTCTGCATTTTATCGCTTACGACTATGCCGCGGCGAACTTTCCTACGCCCTCTACTTTCCATTTGCAACCTCTTGCTTACGACGCTCAGCTAGTATTGTTTTAATACGAGCAATATCCTTACGAGTTTGTTTGATTTTAGATGTATCTTCAAGCTCGCCTGTAGAAAGTTTAAAACGGAGACGGAAAGAATCTTCTCTCAACTCCGCTTCTTTTTTCAATAATTCTTCTGTGCTTAATTCACGAATTTCAACTGCTTTCACTATTTCACCTCTTCTGCTGCTTTTGCAATAACTTTGCATCTAACAGGCAGTTTATGAGCTGCACGACGGAAAGCTTCTCTAGCTAATGCTTCATCCACTCCACCGATTTCATATAAAACTGTTCCTTCCTTAATAGGTGCAACATATCCTTCTAAAGGACCTTTACCTTTACCCATACGAACCTCTGCAGGTCGTTTAGTAATAGGTTTGTGAGGGAATATTCTAATTACAACATCACCACCACGCTTTAAGTAACGGTTAATTGCGATACGAGCCGCTTCAATTTGACGGCTTGTTATTTTTGCTTTATCAACGCTCACTAAACCGAAATCACCATATACAACTGTGTTGCCCTTTTGAGCTTTACCTTTAATACGGCCTTTAAACATTTTGCGGTATTTGGTTTTCTTTGGCATTAACATAATTATTCTGCCCCCTTGCCGCTTCTGTCTTCAAGGATTTCACCAGTGAATATCCATACTTTTACACCTATGATACCATAAGCTGTAAGTGCTTCTGCTGTGCCATAATCAATAGCTGCACGAAGTGTTTGAAGAGGAACGCGTCCTTTAATATACCATTCGCTGCGTGCAATATCTGCACCTGCAAGTCTTCCGCCACACATCACTTTGATGCCTAATGCACCAGATTTAAGTGTTTGTAAAACTGCTTTTTTCATAGCCCTTCTAAAAGCTACGCGGCGAATAAGCTGTTGAGCAATAGAATCTGCAACTAATGCTGCATCAAGCTCAGGTTTTTTCACTTCGCGGATAACAAGTAATACTTCTGCTGAAGTGAATTTTTTAAGCTCATTTTTAAGCTTTTCAATTTCCGCACCTTTTTTACCAATAACAATACCCGGACGGCTGGTATTAAGAGTTACTCTGATTTTAGAGCTCATACGCTCAATACCAATTTGTGCAATACCTGCTTGGTTTAAGCGTCCCCTTAAATATTTACGAATTCTGATATCTTCAATTAAGTTTTGGCTGTATTCTTTTTTGTTAGAATACCATACAGAATTCCAGTTTTTGTTTACACCGAGCCTGAAACCATTAGGATTAACCTTCTGTCCCACTATTTCACCTCCGCTTGTTCTTGTAAAACTACTTTGATATGAGTAGTCGGTTTACGGATAAGAGATGCTCTACCATATGCACGAGGAGTAAACCTCTTCATAGGTGGCCCCATTTCAATTCTAAGTACGCCTACTTTTAAGCGGGTCACATCACGAATACCGTGGTTTTCTTCAGCATTTGCCATAGCTGACTTAATAACTTTTGCAATAACTGCAGCTGCTTTGCGTGGAGTAAATTTAAGGATAGCCATTGCTTCCTCAACTTGTTTGCCTCTAACAAGAGCAGCTACTTCACGGGCTCTTCGTGTGGATACCCGAGCGAACTTGGCTACTGCCCAAACACCTGATTCTAACTCTCTTTGAGTTTTTCTTTTGTTTTTAACAGGTGCTTTTGATGGTTCTGTTGCTTTAACATCCATACGACTTACCTTTTGACCTTTTTATCATCTTTCTTATGACCACGAAAAGTTCTAGTCAAAGAAAATTCACCTAACTTATGACCTACCATGTTTTCAGTAACATAGACAGGGATAAATTTATTTCCATTATGAACAGCAAATGTTAAGCCTATCATATCTGGCACGATAGTGCTTCTGCGTGACCAGGTTTTTATAACTTGTTTACTGTTAGTTTCTTTAGCTTCTTTTACCTTTTTTTCAACATGTGCATCTATAAAAGGTCCTTTTTTAAGCGATCTTGGCACCTTGTCCTCCTATCATGCTATCTTTTAGATACAATATACTTATTAGATGGTTTGTTTTTCTTACGGGTTTTGTAACCTTTAGTTGGTTTACCCCAAGGTGTAGTAGGATGACGACCACCACTGGTTCTACCTTCACCACCACCCATTGGGTGGTCAACTGGGTTCATTGCAACACCGCGAACTGTAGGCCTAATACCTTTCCAGCGTTTTCTACCAGCTTTACCAATTTTTAAGTTTTCATGTTCTGTGTTAGATACTTGACCAATAGTTGCTTTACATTCAGCTTTCACAAGTCTAATCTCGCCAGATGGGAGCCTTACATGGCAGTATTCACCTTCTTTTGCAAGAAGTTGAGCATAGGAACCTGCTGAACGAGCTAACTGACCACCTTTTCCAGGTCTTAATTCAACATTATGAATTACAGTACCAACAGGCATATCTTTTAATGCCATAGCATGACCAGCTTTAATATCTGCACCTTTGCCGCTTTGAACAATATCACCAACTTTTAATGATATTGGAGCAACAATATAGCGTTTTTCACCATCTTTATATACAACTAATGCAATACGAGCAGAACGGTTCGGGTCGTATTCAATTGTTGCAACAGTAGCTGGAATACCATCTTTATTTCTTTTAAAGTCAATAATACGGTATAATTTTTTATTGCCGCCACCTTGATGACGAACTGTAATACGGCCTCTATTATTACGACCGCCTTTTGAATGAAGAACTGTTGTAAGCGATTTTTCCGGAGTAGAAGTAGTGATATCCGCATAATCGCTGTTTGTTCTAAAACGAACGCCTTTTGACGTTGGTTTAAAGGTTTTAATACCCATTTACCACTCTCCCATTACACTATATCAAGCTTTTCGCCCTCTTTAAGAGTAACGATAGCTTTTTTCCAATCATTTCTTCTGCCAAGAATTCTGCCAAAGCGTTTTTCTTTACCTTTAAAGTTCATTGTGCGAACATGCTCAACTTTAACTTTAAGTAAATCTTCAACGGCTTCTTTAATCTGTGTTTTATTAGCATCTGTATGCACTTGAAAAACAACAGTATTAAGACCTTTTTCCTGCATCATCATTGCTTTTTCAGTAAGAAAGGGTTTTCTTATAACATCATATTTAGTAATCATTATTCACCTTCCACTGCAACGCCTGTGGCTTTTTCTACCATAGGGAGACTGTTTTTGAGGAAAATTATTTTGTAAGAGTTCATAATATCATAAACATTTAAACCATTTACATGCAATATGTCTGCATAAGGAATGTTGCTGAAAGCTCTAGCAACTTTTTCATCAATTGCATCAACTACAATAAGAACTCTTCTGTCAGCATTGAAAGCTTTTAAAATTTCAACTGCTTCTTTAGTTTTGCCATTTTCTACAAAAAGGTTGTCTAAAACAACAACTGCACCTGCATCATATTTTGCATGGATTGCACTTCTTAATGCGTTTTTCACCTTTTTCTTAGGCATAGAGTAAGAATAATCTCTTGGCTGTGGTCCAAATATTGTGCCACCGCCTCTCCATAATGGAGATCTTGAAGAACCAGCTCTAGCTCTGCCAGTTCCTTTTTGTTTCCATGGCTTTCTGCCGCCTCCGGAAACCAAACCCTTAGTCTTAGTTGCATGAGTTCCTGCTCTTCTGCAGGCAAGCTGCATTTTAACTACTTCATGAATTAAAACAGTATTAACTGGATAATCAAGAATAGCATCATGCAAATCAACAGAACCGACTTTTGAGTTTTTCACATCAAATACATCAATTTTTGCCATTAGATTTCCTCTAAAATTTTTCCACATATACCAGATAGGATATCCTGATATATGTATTTGTGCATAAAAGGCTTAAAAGCTTATCGCACAAAATCTTTTATTTAAAAGGCTCAATGCCTTATTACTAACTTTTTTAACTATATCTTCATTTTTGAACATAGATATAGGTATAGCACTTTATGCGTGGATAGATACTTTTACATATTTTTTAAGAAATATCAAGCTTTTTTTTAAAAGTATTTTTATTTTGTAAAAATAAATTATTAGTTTAAACATACACACTTATTTTGCAGGTATAAAATAAGTAAAATCCTTAATTTTTAGATAATTATTTAAAGTAATCTGCATATAAAAAAACCGCTCTATATTGAGCGGCTGATAAATAAAGTATTACTTATCTAATTATTTTTTTTGGTTAAATTTCATTTTACCTATTATTAAAACACCATTTTTGCTGTCATAGCTGTATGTTTTTGCTTCCCTTAAATATTTAAAATATTCATATTCACCATCTTCTTGTTCCATTGTGCCTTCCATTTTTGTATAGTCCATATAACTGAGTCTTATTTTGTTTGCATCTTTAATTTCATAAGTCCCCATATATGTATTTCTAAGTGCATAACCATATACACCGCCGTTTCTAAAACCTATTAAAATAGACGGATATTTGGCAGCAGTAAATTCTTTACCGCTTAATACATCTTCTGGTGCAGCAAAAGCGACAGCTGGAACAATTAAAAGAACAATAAGTAATAATTTAAAATATTTCATAATATCTCCTTAAAAAAACTTGGCATATTCTATATTATATTTTTATTTTTTGCAATTACATAATGCTGAAATTCATCACTAAATAATAAATTGTCTTTGTTTCTGCTGCCATTTGATAGATAAAACTGCAGGAACAGTATATAATGCCACCTGTATCCACAGGTTTATATATTTAGGCATAACATCTGTTATGTCTGCACCCATTTGACGAATATATAAAAACCCTGTTACTCCTGGAGTAGATGGGATAATATAAGAAAAATATTTTACCCAGTCTGGCATCATCCAGTGTGGCCAAATAAAACCTGCAAGCATTACAAAAGGAATAGATGTCATAAGCATAACTAAAAGCACAGCATCTCTGTCTCTGGCAAAAACACTTAATGATATACCAAAAAGAGCAATAGATAAGCCGTAAGGTATGGCAAATATAACTGCTTTTATAAGAGAATTATGCAGCTGAATACCAAACACCATAGGACCTATTGTGAAGAAAAATGAAAATATAGCTGCAAAAATAGTCATATATACAGTCATTTTTGCACAAAGTATTGTAAATGTAGAAGTATTTTCTGGATAGCCATAACCTTTTTCATAGCCTGCTGCATGTACAAGCAGTATAACCATTAATAAAATCTGCTGAACAATAATTGCATAAATTGCAGGGGCTACAAAACCGACATAACCAGCACGCGGATTAAATACAGGCTTTGCTGTTACATTAACTGCTGACTGTAAAAGAATTGCATCAGTTATAGGCACACCAAGCATACTCATTTTCTGTATTTTTACACCTGCTGCTGTCATAAGCACAATTTGAGTTGCTGCTGTAATAGCCGTAGAATAAAGAATAAAATATGAGCCATCTGCAAAAACAGAAACTGTTGGACTTTCCCCTTTTGCTACCATTTTATAAAATTCATCAGGTATATATATAATACCAAATACATCTCTTAAATAAACTGCCTTTTTTGCTTCCTCCATGGAAGGATACTGCATAACTTTTAAACTTTCTGTATTATTAAGCATTGTTACAACTGTTTTGCTTAAATCTGATTTATCTAAATCTACAACTGCAACAGGCATTTTACGGACAATATCATTTTCATAAGGAAATGGATAATAAAATGAATAAAATGCTGTGCCTACAAATATAATAGTTATAGAAAGCATATCAAAAATTATTCTTCTATATTCCAGCTTAAGGATAGATAAATAATTTTTCATACCTGTCTCCTAATATAGAAATAACTGTATAATTTAACAGCAGTAATAGATATTGCAAAAACAATAGTGCCAAGTAAGAAAAGATATAATATTTCATAACTTGTAGAATTATAAGGTGCACTGCCTCTGATTGCCTCGTTTACTAAAACTCTGTGATAGTGAGTTAATGGAAAAAATTCACTTAAATAGTAAGCATATTTTGGCATAGCAACCTGTGGGAATGATATACCTGCATAAGCAAATGTTGGAGCAGCATATACTGCAGCTGCACTAAAAGCCAGCGGACGAAGAATAACTGCAATAAAAACACCTGCTGCCATTGATACATACATATACATCATTGTAGCAAGTATTATTTTCCAGTATCCCAAAACCATAGGCACTTTCATATATACAAATAATACAAAAAGCATAAACATTCCTGAAAATGCAAATAAAACAGCATAAGGAAGAAGTTTGCCAAAAAGATAGGCAAATGGTGCCTGATTAACCATATCTATAATATCTAAAAATTTTCTTGAACGCTCTTCATAAAGCACACCATATATAACAACACATATTACAAAAAGCTGCCATGCTGCAGGAATAAGACCAAACACAAAGAAATACTGGTAATTTAAATATGGATTAAAAAGTATTTTTTCACCAATATTTACAGGATGAACTTGAAAATCTGCATCATAAGCAGGCACTCCATGACTCATCATATATTTTTTATTATGAAAATCAGAATAATCTTTTACAGCAGAAAAAACACCTTTATTTACAAGACTTCCCACAATAAAAAGCTCATTATTATAATAAAGCACAACTTCTGCACCTTTATGACCTAATGCTCTTTTTGAAAAATCTGCAGGAATAAGCACTACACCATATATTTTACCACTGCGCATTAATCCTTCTGCTTTATCCATACTTGGCACTTTTTCTATAATATCTACATAGGGAGATGCCTGAATAATGCCTGTTAACTCCAAAGATAATGCACTGTTATCTTCATCTATTACAGCAATGGGTATTTCTCTTATTACAGGGTTAGAAAAAACACCTGTTAAAACAGCACATAAAACCACTGGAGTAATCAGGATAAAATAAAACAGTTTTCTGCGTATATGCAGCAGAAAATACCATTCTCTTTCAAAAAAATATTTTACAGTTTTAAAATATTCTAATAATCCCATTTTTACTGTTTATGCTTTATATTAGAATAAAATACAGCAGTCATACCAGCTCTTAAATCTGGAATTTTCTGCTGTGGGTATGCTTTTACTTCAAATGTTTTTAAGTCAAAATCTGCACTTGTTTTTGTGGCACTCCACACTGCATAACTGCCTGCAGGGGCAATATATCTTACTTCCACAGGATATACCTGACTATCAGATAATGCAGGAATTTCCACATTTATAACTGTACCCATACGAATATCTTTTAATAAATCTTCACGGATATAAAAAGTAACCCATGTATCTTCTAAATCTACAAGAGTAATAACAGGAAATCCGGGAGTTACAAGCTCGCCCTGTTCAACAACTATTGTTGATACTTCTCCATCTATTGGTGAATGAAGTATTGTATCTTCCAGCAGCACCATTACTTCCTGCAGCACACCTTGTGCCTGCTCTTTTAATGCTTCTGCTGCTGTTTTATCTTCCGGTCTTGCACCGACTTTTGCCATTTCATAATTTGCTTTTGATGCTCTCACATCGTTTTGCAGCACTTTCCACTGAGTTAATGCTTCATCTAAACTTTGGGTAGTAACAACACCGTCATCATGCAGAGATTTTACTCTTGAATAAGTTTTAAAAGCATACTGCTCTGCTGCCACTGCTTTTTGATATACATTATAAAGAGCAGTAATTTCTTCCTGTCTTACTCCATCATCTACTTTTTTCTGCTGTGCTTCAGCTGCTTTTACTGCAGCTGCTGCCTGAGCTTCTTTTGCTTTTAAAGTAGGTGAATCAATAGTTGCTAAAACTTCGCCTTTTTTTACCTGCTGTCCCTCTATAATAGGCAGTGAGGCAATATTGCCCGGAACTTTAGCTGCCACCTGCACCTGTTTTGCATGGACTTCCCCTTGTATTGTTAAGGGAACAGGTCGTGCTGCATACCATACACTAACTGCAATAATTGCCCCTATTACTATAAAAGCAACAGAATAATAAATGTATTTCATAGAATTTATCTCCTTATAAGTTCATTAATATTCAAAAATTAATTAAGTCCCAACTCAATAAATTAACTTTTATTAAAAAAATCATTCCAGCTGCGGACTTTTGGTTTCTCACCTATTTGGTTAGAAAGTCCTTGCATCACAAAAAATTCTCACCTTAATTTTTTTAAAACACACTCTGCCAAATAAATTTGGCTGTCCCTGCGGGGCGGGGCGAGCGGCAGGCACAACCTGTACCTTAATATTAAGCCTTTTATTAAAAAAATCGTCCTTGATTTTTTTAAAACACGCTCCGCCAAAATAAATTTGGCTGTCGCTCTCGCAAGCGACGGCACATCCTGTGCCTTATGTGTTTTCTTTATGTCTACCTTGTATCTGTTAAAAAATAATATTAGTTTAACCCCGGCTCAACAAATGCTTTTGCCCTGTATGATTCAAAACTGTCAAACATACCAGAAGTTGAAAGCATATTTATTAAAGCCATATCAAATTTATAAGCAGCCTGTATTGCAGACATTTTTGAATTTGATAATGCAAGCTCTGCATCTACTACATCTAAACTTGTAGCCATTCCCTGATTAAAAGCTTTCTGCCTTGCTCTTAAATATTCTTCAGTAAAGGCAAGTGATTTAAGTGATGCTTCATAATCTGCCCTTGCATTTTCCATAGTTATATACTGCTGCTCTACAAGAGTCCTTATATCTTTCTCTGCTCTTGCTGCTAATAGTTTTGTGCTTTCTTCTGCCTGTTTGCTTGACTTTAACTGATGATAATTCTGCAAACCGTCAAAAAGGTTTAATGACATTTGCACACCTACCATGTAATCTGGCATAATACTTGAAAGCTGATAGTCATATATACTTACCATACCAAAAGCATTTATTTTAGGAATAAATGATGCTGTGCTGTTAACTACTCCTGCATGAGCAAGTTTTTTAGCAGTCTGCACCTGTTTTAATTTAGCATTAGTAGTTGAAGCCATATCCTGAAAATACATTAAGGCTTCAATATCTTCTGCTTTTATTATAAAAAGCGGTGTTGCAGGTGTTATATTATCTTCATTACTGCTAATCATAGATTTAAGCGATGATTCTACAAGTTTTGCTTCTCTTATAGATGTATCAAGTGATTTTTCTGCATCAGATAATGCCATTTCTGCATGCAGTCTTTCCACTTTTGCAAGCATACCTGCTTTTTCAAGTTTTAATGCTTTATTATAATGCTCCTGCATAGAATTTTTTACATCCTGCTTTAACTCAATAATATCTTTAATAAACCGCAGTGTAAAATATTTTTCTGCCATAGAAATACCAAGCTCATCATGGCGGATAGTTTTGCTGTATTTTGCCATTTCTAAATTTGCACTGGCTGCCTTATTTGCTGCATATATTTTACCGCCAGTAAATACAGGCCAAATCATTGCTGCATTTAATGAAAAGAACTGGTCCTGCTGGACTACCTGCTCCATAGATGAAGGCAGGCTAAGTGGTGGAAGTGGAATAGGCAGGCTGCCTAATACTCCATTAACTGTATTACTAATAGGTGATAAATCCACATCCATTGTTAAATCATTGCCAAAATAAGTATAAGCTGCATTTAAAGATATACGCGGAGAATAAAGCCCTAAAGCAGCCTTTTTCGCATATTCTTTCTGTTTATAATCAGCATCTGCCTGTGCCATACCTTCATGTGTGCCGTAAAGACTTTCTAAAGCCTGACTAAAAGTTATATCTGCACCATAAGAATAAGTGCCTGATACAAGCAGCATTAATATTAATAATATTTGGACTTTCTTCATATATCCCTTACCATTAAAGTAATATTTAGTTTATACGCATTGTATTATATACTTTCTTTTATTTTTTTCTACTATTTTTTTGTTGATTGCATAAACAAAAGACATTATATTGTTTGATTATGGACACAGGTTATATTATTGTATGGTATTAGGATTAAATTTTTTAGCAGTATTAGATAATGATTTTTTTAAAGACAATATATTTGAAACAGCAGAAAAAATTGACGGCACCGCTGAAATTATATGGTTTAGATTTAAAGATTATACTAATATTCACAATAAACTTTTAAATATAAGAAAAATTGTAAAAAAAAGTATTCTTACATTAAGCAGCGACTATATACTGGCAGAAAAATACGGCTTTGACGGTGTTCATCTTAATAAAAATACTGCAAAAGATTATAATATTATTAAAGCAGAAACAAGACTTATAACCGGCTGTTCAAGCCACAGTGCAAATGAAATAGATAATATAAAGGCTGATTATTACACTTTAAGCCCGATTTTTAATACTCCAAAAGATTATGAAATTAACCCTTTAGGTATCATAGATTATAATAAAACAAAAAAAGTATTTGCTCTTGGCGGTATTAATCTGGATAATTTAGATATGATTAAAAATTACTTTTATGGATTTGCAGGTATAAGAGTAATCAATTATATAA
>CAMWVK010000004.1 GCA_947177675.1 uncultured Mucispirillum sp. | reverse complement strand
CTGCTACATCATCATTAGTTAAGTAATAAAGTTTATATCTATCATTTAATTTTGTATATTCTGGGTGCTGCCTGCCTAAAGTATCTATAAATAAAAAATTGCCGTTAAATGTTTCTTTCTGAACGGGCAGAACTGGTGTGCGGTCAAGATAAATAGCACCATAAAAAAATGGAGTATTTGCTATTTCTAAATCAAGATATAAGTAATCACCGCGCACATATAAATGTATAGTGCAGTCCTGCTGATTTAAAATAATTTCAAATATTTGATTTGGTATCTGCTCAAGAGGTATTTCTATCATAACCCAACACCTTCTTCTATTTTAGATAAAATACTTTGTAAACCTTGTTTTTTTCCGCCATTTACTGCAGATGCCGCACTTGGATTTTTAGGGTATTTTATACTGTTTGTATATATTGCTTCTACTTCATTAACCTGCTTGAAATTCATAGCAGCTATAAGCAGATTTACGCCTTGCGACTGATTAAAGCTATAGCTGTAACTTTCTAGTGAAAACCACTTATATTCTTTATATGGGCTTACAATGCTTACTTTTTGCGGCTCTTTTCTAAGTGTATCTAAAACAGCTATTGCATCTTGTATCTCTGCTGCATTGCCTTGAATGGCAAGTGTAACAGCCAATTCATCAGGAGCAACAATTTTATTATAAGATGAAAAAGTGCCTTTTTCTGATGTATAGTTCGTGATTTTTGACGAGCTATCACTATCTAATGAAATAAAGCTTGTAAATGTTACTACTGGCAAACTTTGTTCATCTAGTATAGTCCATATTTCTTGCAGCATAACTCACCTTTAATACGCAACTGCAGCATTTGCTGGAATATAGCTATTATAATTATTCATAGCTGCAGGTATTTCTTTTGCTACTTGTTTAGGGTCTGCATTATTTGATACAACACTGATTGTGCCTACGTTTACACTATTAGTGCTTGTAATATTATTTGTGTTATTGTTAGTGTTATTTGGTAATGCTGCTGCTGGTGTTGTATCACTACCAGCACCAAAAAATGATGCCACTGCTTCTATACCACCAGCAAGTTTATCTTTAGCAAAGCCTGCTACATTAGCAATACCGCCAGCAATAAATTTTATACCGTCTATTACTGGAGCCATAAACTCCATAACACTTTTAAACACAGCAGATGCTTTTTGTGCAAATGCATCAAAAAAAGCAAGCAGCGGTTCTTTTAACCCTACAAAATCTAAGAAATTTAAAAGCATGTCTTTAATGTAGCCTACAATATTTAAAAATATATCTTTTAATTTTTCACCGGCTACACCTAAGCCTTCAAAGGCTTTTGTTATTCCTTCGCCATCAAAAGTAAAAATAGAAGTAATCAGATTAAATAAGTAGCCTAAGTAAGAACCAAGAGTTAATACAAAATCCACTAAGCTTGCTACTGCTTTAACCAGCAATTTAAAATTTTTAACTGCTACATCTAAAAAGCTGCTAAAAAATTCTTTAAGTTTTGCCCATGCTTTTGATAGTTTCGCTGCTACTTCTTCGCCACTTCCAAACATGCTCCAAAACTCGCCTAATGAAGATTTACCATCCTTAATATAAACATATAAATCTTCTATCAATAACGATACTGCAAGCACGGCAGCAGCTACTGCTATAAATATCCATGTTAATGGGTTAGCAAGTGCAGCGGCTCCTATTTTTATCATGGCTGGCAGCAATACAGCAGTAAGCACAGCGGCAATACCAGAAATAACAGCCCGCAGAAATACTTCATGCTCTCTAATAAATAATACAAACTCTACCATTTTATCAGTAAGCCATGTTAAAGGCGGCAGCACAAACCGCATTATTATTGTAGATATACTTTTCAATACCTGCATTAAATCTTTAATTGCATTACCCATTTTTGTTGTAATAGCACTATCTTCTGCGGTATATACACCCAGCAGCTTTTGGCGAGCAACCAGCTCATCAACAGACATAGAGCCTTGCTTCAATAAAAGCAGTGTGCCACTGTCAATACCAAGCGATGATGTTAGTGCCTGGAATCGTGCTGGGTCCATTGTGTCTGCAACTCTTGCAAGTTCCTGCATAATATCAATAGATGATTTAATATTGCCATTACTGTCTCTTGCAGATATTCCAAGCTGGGCAAGGGCAGGGGCAGCACTGCTTGTGCCAGTTTGAGCAAACTCTAACATTTTAGAATTAAGTGATACAAGCGAGCCTTCAAATGCAGATGCATCACCACCTGCACGCTCTACAGCACCAGCCCACGCCTGCATATCTTCCTGGTTTTCATTTAATGTGGTAGCAAGATTACCCACCGCCTGAGCTCCTGCTAAATATTCTTTAAAAGCAGAGCCTACGGCAAGTGCAGCAGCTAATGGTGCTAATATATTATTCATAATGTTTTTAGCACTTGCTGCGATAGTGTTTTCAGCCTGTTCCATACCAGATTTTACGCCGCTTGAATCTACACCTAAGGTTATTAATAATGCATCTATTACACTAGCCACAAAAAGCTCCTTTTTTTAATTCTTATTTAATTCTTTAGTCATTACCCACTCATTGTAATTATTAATTTTTACAATATCAGCTAACATATAAGCATCTTCAAGTGAGTAATATTCTTCTAATTCTTTAAGTGTGGCCAAGTTTTTAGATATGACCACACCAAATATGTTAGAAATACCAACATAATCAATTAAGCTTGAATTTTGATTTGCGCTTCTGAACCCAACCCAGTTTGCATCTGGCTCGCGCCTACGCCCAAAAAATCAAAATGCAGCTTTAAACATTCAAAGCGCAGTTTAGTAAGAGTAGAAGAATCTTCAATATTGCTATTAATAATATCTTCCGATAATGCAGCAGTAACTCCATTAACTTCAAGCTGCGCACAGTCATAAAGCATTTCATCAAATAGTGCGATTGCTTTATCTACATCTACTTTAGATAGTGCTTTAAATAATTTTTCTGCACCGCCTGCCATAAATTGATTAATACCTTCTTCTATAGATGCACCTTTTGGCATTTCAATATCAGATGCAAGCAGCAGCATAATGGCTCTTATTTTCCATTTTTCTGCTTTTACAGCACTCATTTCTTTAAGCTTAAATTTATGCTCATTATCTCTATCTTTAATTGTAATTGTTCGCTCTTTCCTTGCCATAGTTTACTCCTATTTTTAGTTATATAGGTGCAGGATGCACCGTCGCTTGCGTAAGGGCTTAAGCGGATTTACTCCGCAAGCCCGCCTAAATAAAAAATACAAGGACGTATTTTTTATTATTGATTATAGGAAATTTAACTCTTTGCGCTCAAAGTCCATTTTTAATGTTACTGGGTCCAGCACCTTTTTAAGAGCTAAATCTGTTAAACTTTTAACTACACCATTACGGTAGCTGTAAACCTTAGCTATAGATGGCACAGAAACAGTTATCTCACACTTAACTGTTGAATTTATCGCTTTAGCTGCGTTTACTGATTGCTCAATAATTCGCCAGCTAGGGCTGTCTGCTTCAAACATAATAGTAACTGGTGTAATGTTTGGTGTATAACCGTCTGCCATTTTTCCATCAACGCCCATACGAGTTTCTGCTAATGTTACTTCATCAGCAGAAAGCGATTGGTCAGTAGAGAATTTTTGCAAAAGCAAGCCGCCTTTTACAAAAAAGTTATCTTTATAAATAATCTGCGCATTAGCACTTGTAATACTCATTTTTTATCTCCTTATTTACAGTATTACAGAACTTGAAATCTGTAATTTTTTAACCACACCACCATCAGTATAGTAAAATGTTACTATTGGTGAATCGCCTGTTACACGAGCTGCTGCACCTGGGTCTGCCACAAGTAAATAATAACCATTAGCATATAATTCTGCTGTAATATCTGAGCCAACTTCTGATATAATTTGAGCTT
Organism: uncultured Mucispirillum sp.; assembly: GCA_947177675.1. Classification (GTDB taxonomy): domain Bacteria; phylum Chrysiogenota; class Deferribacteres; order Deferribacterales; family Mucispirillaceae; genus Mucispirillum. The sequence continues at coordinate 12,528 of CAMWVK010000004.1, read as the reverse complement.
TTTGAGCTTCGCTTAAAGTTACTCCTACTTGAATAATTCCTACATTTTTTGCTTGGTTAATAGGGTCAGCAAGCCATGCCCGTATATAAGTATATCCAGCTTCATTGTAAGCAACTTTACCAACGCTGGCAAAACCATTAGCAACAGCATTAACCATGGACGAGTTAAACCAAACAGCATTAATATAAGTTGATAAGTTTACATAATCACCAACGATTAAACCTTTATAGATAAAATTAAAATCAGTGTTTTTTGTAGCAAACTGCCCATAATAAGTATAAAACTTTTTATCTAATACTGCCGCATCTGCTGCTGATGTAACAGTTGGAGCAAGCCCATCAACCTGTTTAAATGCAATATCTATTGCACCATTTGTGCGTGTCCAGTCAATAGAAGCAAATGCCCCCATAACACCAGCTGCAAGCCTGTAATCATTATATATTGCAGTAAAGTTTGTAACGCCTGCTGCTACCATTTTTGAAGCAATATCATCTGTGCTGCTATCTAATATTGCAGTAGCTTCATTGCTCCATGGTAAAAAGCAGTAGCTTACACCTTGGCTGTTGCTCCACTGGCCTAATGCAATGCACTCATCTGCATCTGCATCATAAAGGTGCGTAAATGTTACAAAGTTAGAATCAGCTGCAGCAATTTGTGTCATATTTTCTGCTGCTGTTTGTTCGTCCAGTCCTGGAGAGATTACAGCACCAGTTGCTGATGTTAAATTAAGCAGTGTGCCTAAATCTGTGCCGCCAGTAGCAACTGCTGCATAACCAATGCTGGAAGCAGCACCTACGGCTTTTGTGCTGATTTCAAACCCACCAGCAATATTATTATATGTTACTACAGCTGATAATGTAGCACTTGCTGTATTAATTGCTGATTGTATTTTTAATGCAGCATCAGAAAAACTTGCTGCATCTGTAAAATCAATAGCAGTAAGCTCTAACGCTTCACCATTAATGCTGATATTTAATGCCCCATCAGATACCAACTTTAATGCTTCTAATGTGCCTTTATATTCTGCACCGCGAACATATGCTGATACATCAGTATTTATTCTGCGAGCAAAGCGTATGCTGGTTGGTTTTTTAAAGCTATTCACATAGCCTGCAAAATATGTTACTGCTGCATAATATTCTTGTGATTCATAGCCAAAATAATCTGCCACATCAGTAGCAAACACAAACTCTTTAACTATCCCCACGGGTAACTGCGGATTAGTAGTTAAAAATAACCCATTTATCACAATGCCTGCTGCACCTGCAGAAATCACCCGAGGCGAAACATCAACAATATAACTTGCTGGTATTGCCATAATATCTCCTTAAATCAACTGGAAGGGGCGAGCGTTTTTTTGCGAGGACAGATTTTCCTGACTGAATAAGGAAGAATTAGAAAATCTGGCTGGATAAATTCCGCTCTCTCCAGCTACGGACTTTTAATTCCTTCCTACTCGTCGGAAAGTCCTTGCGTCGCTTCGCTCCCCCTTTTCACCTTCCCCCAACGGTAAGGTGTCACTACGAACTTGTGTGAAAGTTCTTCGTTCCAATTAATTATTTATTTTATTTTTATTTTTTAAACTTTACCATCTGCTAACACTGTTTTTACTTCAACATTATCAAAATAATCTTGAGATACAGTAACAGTATTTATTTCTTCTAAATGCAGAATAATCATATATCTATTTACATAATTATCTGTTTTAGAAATTGTCTCTATTGCTTTTGCATCTTCTGCATAAAGCAAATTAATATTATAATTATTAAAAAAATTTACACCTGCAGCACTGCGGGCAACTGTTTCAAGTGCTGATATATTATTCCTGGCAGTGTCTGCATCAGTAGCAACAATATCTATTTGAAAATCAATCATGTTACTTTTTTCTAAAGTAAGCGTATTGTTATCAGGTATATAATTCTCTATATTTGTGCCACGCCTTTTTGCATTAATACTTGTAAATACAGCATAGCTTTCAGTAAGCGGTGGTAATATGTTAGTATTTTGCCAGCCTTTAATAATATTATTTCTATCAACACTTGTAAAAGCTGCAATAAACTCATAAACTGCTATTTGCATATTATCCATTTGTGCCCCCTAAACAGGTATTTCTGCAGGTTTAGTCAGCTGCAACACTGCCCGCACACCTACCCAGCCTTGAGCTGAAAATTCATCATAAGTGGCATTTATCATCCACCAGGTATTATCTCGCTCACGATATATATAATCAGCCTGTTTTGCGCTGGTTCTGTTTATGCCTGAAAGTCTGTTATCTGCTGATGTATCTATATACACTTTACGCAGTACCATGCTTTGATTAACATTATCTGCATGCTCTAACGCTTCATCACTATCTATCTGCCAGCGTGCCTGCGTTTTTATTGGGCTTGCATAATCTGGCACAATATCGCCATAATTGTTAGTAACACCTAAACATTTAAAAATATAAACAGTTTCTGTCTGCTGCACAGCATTTAAAACTGGGCTAACTATTGCATGTAAATTCATGAGTTTCCCCGGCTATCTGTCACTTCATAACTTATAGCGTTACGCATATCACCAGTATCAACAAGTGGGGTAGCTTTACCTTTTCTTTTAATTGTAGCAGGCTTCAATGGTTTAAATCCGCCTTTAGAAATAGACTGCTGAATATCTGAACGCATAAGCTGGCCAGTTCTTTTTAAGGCTTTTTCAACTACATTTTTATCTGTAACACCCATAGTTTTAAGCTGTGAACTTATACTTTTTGCCCATGTATCAGAATTATCACTTATTGCATTTCTAAAAAAAGGGCGGGCAGGTATTACTTCTTCATCTTTTGTACCAAATTCATTCCAGTAAGCATATTCTGCAATACTTGCACCAGTATCTGCATTTGTAGCATTTTCTAAAATACCCACTTTTACAGCTTTATTAGATGCATACAGATGATGCAGCACATCACGCAGTTTTTCTTCATCAAACTTTAACTCTATATGCCCTTGTTTTAAATTCATTATAACCTCTAGTGCTGTTTTGCACCTGGCACAAAAATTCCGCCGACTTTATATTTTTGTATCATTTGCCAATACATATACCCGCACTGGGTTTGAGTAAACCATGCAGCTCCTTTTCTTTGGTCAATATAAAACCCTGCTGATACACTGCCTTCTGTGGCACTTGTCACTGTGCCTACCTGTCCAGAATTTCTTAGTGTAGCAATATGACATGTAAGCAGATAAAGTAATACTTGCCTGTCATATACTTGCCTATCTGGATTGTAAGGAATAAGCGAGCTGTCTTTGTTTGAGCAAATAAGCGTAGCTTCATCAAAGCAATTTTGCAAAAAAGCATCGCTATATTTTGTTATATCTCCAAACTGTGGTCGCTGCTCTCTAAATAATGCTGGGTCAAATATTACTACTGCCATCAATGCACCTTATTTTTCAAAATCTTTTACGCCAATATTTTTTTCTTTTTTAATATCTACTGGCTCAAAACCTGATTTAAGCTCATCATGTTCTTTAGCTTGTGCCTGTGCGGACGCAGTATCTGCACTTGCAAAAATTAAACCTGATTTAAAAATACTCATTGTGCTATAAGTATTTTTAATAGCTTCCCAATCTTCTTTTAAAATAGTAGTCATTCCAAAGCCACCTTCTGGGAGCACACCAGTAGTCTTGTCTTTAAGATGTGTGGCATTGCCTTGGATTGTAACATGTCTATTGTTACCTAATTTAAACTTAATACCATGTGGGTGTTTTAAACATACAATTACATGTGTATTTTTTGATTCTGTAATAACTGCAGGTGCATTATTTTCTGCCGCAGCTTCATTTACTTTTTCATCATCTTTATTTTCAATAGGTGCTTGTGTTTGCTCCTGATTATTTTCTGTATTTGTATCTGCTGATGCTTCATTAGTTTGAGCATCTGTATTTGACTGCTCAGCTTGAGTATTAGCTTGTTCAGCTTGTTTATTTTGTTTTGCTACTTCTTTTCTATTAGCCATATTTTATCTCCTGTATTTTGTTATAAAATAAAAGGTGGAAAGGGCGAACGGTTTTTGTGAGGACAGATTTTCCTGACTGATTAAGGAAGAAATAGAAAATCTGGCTGGGTTCCAGCTTCGCATTTCTACTTCCTTCCTATTCGTCGGGAAATGCTTGCGTCGCAAAAATCGCTCCCCCGTTCCAAATATTTTATATTCCTATCATGGTAGCAACACAATCTACATGTTTGATAATGCTGCCATAAGTTGAAAATGCGACTTTTTGTCTGTTCCCACTTAAATCTCTTACAAGAGGGAACATTCTAAATTTTTCTCCAAACGCAGTGATTGCTACTTCTTCCCCAAGAATTTCATCTACCAGCATATATGCTGACTTATCTCCATTGGCAGCTTCAAGTTCTGGAAGCACAACAATTTCAATACCGCCAACAAAAAAGCTTCTGAGTAAATCCATTACAGATTTTTGAAATTCAGAAGAGCGTGCCAGTTGCACATTGCTAGATGGTGATAATGCTAATATCACTTTATTATTTTGTGTAATATTAGGGTTTTGTTCCACAAGCTCAGTAAATAATGCAATAATATCATCATATATTTGCAGCATTGTTTTATCTGCCCATTTAGTGCTGGCACTTGTACCTGTTGCAGCTGCTGCAATAGAAGGGTTAAGGTTAGGGTCATTTAAAAGCCCATAAATCTCTCTACCAGCAACACCGCGCAAATAAAATTTATTTGCTGCAATAGCTACAGTAGTTGCTGCCGCCATTTGTTTATCAGCAATTAAATTAAGCTTTGCTTCCGCTGATAAATCGCTTTCTAAATCTCCAAACTCAATAATTGCTTGGAAAAGAGCCTGCTCGCGTCTTGGAAAATTATAGTTTACTCCAGCACGTCCGTTAGGGCTGAAATCGCCATAAGGAGCGATAAAACCAGTAGCTTCACGCACTTTAAATATTGATGTGCTTGTAGTCCATGTGCCGATTTTCATTTCTTTAGCAAGCTGTGTTGCATTTCTTGGTTCGTATAAAACACTTGTAACATTAGTATCAACATAGCTTGTTAATACTGATGGAATACCAATATTTGGTACTGTTTGAAGTGCGGCATCCATCGCAAGTGCTGCTACTTCTGCTAACGTTCCACCTTTTTTACGATTATAACAGCCTGCAACATCACCTGTAATGCCATATTTTCCTGCATCTTTAATTGTTCCCATTATATTTTTCTCCTTATTTCCTTATTATTAACGATTGCTAATTATGATAACGCCTGCAGAATCTGCACCTGTTGCAGCAGTCCAGTCAGTTTCAACATAGCCTGCCACAGTAGCACCAGCAGATGCGGTTTTAATAGAACCATCCGTTAAATTTGCAAACACTTTTTGCCCAACTGTTGCACCTGCTGTGACTACAACAAAATAATCACCATCTTGGGCAATATTAACTCCATAACCTGCTGGAATAATCATTGTATTATCACTGTTTATATCATCAATGATACTTTGAAGTGTTAAAGCTTCAACTAACCCTGCAGGCTTTCCTGTGCCTGTATTTGCAAATGTGGCTGGGTTATATATATCATCTTTAGTTTGCCCTGCAGTTATCCATGCGAAGCGGCTGGCAAAACAACCATTCTCACCAGCAACACATTGACCAACAACATAACTTACTGGGTTATCACTTGCTTTTTCTCCTGGTTTACCTATAGCCATTGAGCTATTTACTTGTCTTGGAAATCCCATATCATTATCTCCTTATTTTTCTTGTTTAATTTTACTAAAAGGGTTATCTTCATCAGGTTTAGAATCAAAGGCCGCTGTATTACTATCACGCAGTTTATTTTTAACAACTGCATTATAAAGAGATGCGTAAGCAGAAGGCTCAACACCTTGCACGCTAACATTTTCTTTTTGAAGTGCCACTTTATAAATAGCTGCTGCACTGTCATAAGCAAGCGGCTTCACAGCAACAGTTTTGCGCACTGCGTCTGCTGCTTCATAAAGCTCTTTAATATGCTGCTTAGCTTTTTCTGCACCACGATTTTCAGCTTGTTTTAATGCCGCATCCATTGCAGCTTTTGAAATCATTTTATCAGATGCTGTTTCTGTTTTTTTATTCATTTCTTCATCATCTGCTTTTTTTGCTTCTAAATTTTCAGCATACTTAACACCTTCTGCAAAAGCTTTTTGTTCTGCTTCATTTTCACTATCGCAACCAGCAGCGTCCATTGCTTCTTTATACTCGCTGTCTGATGCGTGCTCTGGCTCCTTTGCTTCTTCATCAAGAAAATTATTAAAAGCCTGTACAAGCCCATCTAAAGCTTGCTTTAATCCTTCTACATTTTTTGCCATTTCTATATCTCCTTTTTTCTGGAAGGGGGAAATTCCGTTTTCCCCCTTTCCACCTTCCCCCTTCGGTAAGGTGTCGCTCCGAACTTGTGTGAAAGTTCTTTGCTCCAGTTGATTATTTTTTTTATTAATATTATTATCTTCTGCCGCAGTCTTTTTTAGCTGCTTATCATATACTAATACATCACTGCCGGCTCTGCCTTCCGCAACAAGCGCTATATGGTTAGCTTGTATTTCAGTCATAATAAAGTCATACTTTTCACCACCAAAATAACCTTCTTTGAATACAGGTTTATAGCGGTAGCTGGCAGAAAGTTCTCGCTGTTTATTACTTTCAATCAGCTCAATAGCAGCTGCATCTGTTATAATTAAAGCATTCATAATATATGGAGCTTCCCACTTAGCAGATGTGCCAGTGTATCCAACACGTTCTTCTTTTAATGGATGTTCTGCGCTGTCAAGCTTATGTTCATCAAGCACTGGTATGCCGTTAAATGTGTTTAATGCTTTTTTTAACTCATCTCCTGCACGATAGCCGTAATAGATTTTTTCAGGGTCAAGCCCTTCATCTTCCCACCCTGGTATCTCTCGTCCATAATATGGATTAACAGTTTCTTTTGTTAATGGGCTCACTTCAACATGCAAATAGCCGTTAATGTCTTTATGTCTCTTTGTATCAAATGCTAATGTTTCTTTTTTCATAATCTATCTCTCATAATTAGATAATAAAATTTTAAGTTCAGACAAGGCGGCTTAAAAATCAGACAAAGGCGTTTACTGTTTAAACCATAATAAAAAATACATCCTTATATTTTTTATTTAATCGTTTGGTCGCAGTAAATACTCCCGCACTCACTAAAGGTCGCTCGTCCTGAGCTTTGTAAAATAATCGGGCTTTGCCCGTTATTTTACATCCTTTCGCCTAGTCAAAAATACCATTTTTGACTATTGTTAGGACTGCTGTCTGATTTTTAAATAACGCAGTATGAGCTTAAAAGATATTATCGCTGTTCAATGCGTTTAAGCTGCAAGCTATTAATCTCTGGTATAATTGGCTCACTGGTGCAGCCGCAGTTTATTTCTTCCCCAGGAAATACATATCTGCCCGTGCTTTCAAAATACATTCCTTTGGATATGTCATATACTTTATTGTTTGCTGCCACATGCTCATGGCGTGGCTCTTTGCTTCCTGGGTTATGTTTCCATATTGCTTCTGTAATACCCAGTTCTTCATACTCTGTATGAGTAATTATTGAAGTAGCCTTATTATTCTGGTCGCGGGCAATTAAAGCTGCTCTGCGTTCTACAACACCATAGCGTTTTTTAATTTCATCTTTTAAATATGCTAAATCTCTGCCACGAGTAATGCTCTGCATCGTAACAGTAGTAAGCTCAGTAAAATATTTTTCTGGTATGCTTTTAATTAAGTTTATATTTTCAATCATCATGGCTTTTAATTTATCCTGGGCTTTTCTTGATAATTTTAAGTTAGTAGTCCACCCAGCTTTTTTTAAAAGAGCCTTTAAATTATTTGTGCTGTGATTTACTGCACTTTTTACAAAATCTTTTGCGATATCTTTAGCTGCTTCATCAAAGCGTTTACTCCAACGCTTCATTAAATCTTTTAACTCCTTTTCAATATCGCTTGCAGCACTATCACTAGCCACTATCTCTTTTTCATTCTCTTTATATCTTGCACCCAGCCACCAATTAACTGAATTATTCATTTCATCAATAATACTCATCAATCTTTTAAAATATTTTTGCTTTACAGCTGCTGATGCTCTAACTCTTCCATTTACTCTCATAAACTTTATAAAGGGGAAAATCCCGTTTTTCCCCTTTCTACCTTTCCCCTTACGGCAAGGAAAAACTCCGCCGATACACGCTCGGCTATGTTTTAACCACCAATTTTATATTTTTGCCTTATTTGCTTTTTAAGCTCGCTTTATGATAAAACACCCATAAAATTAAAAATCTTCAAAAATAAACAAAATTAAACAGTAATTAATGCGGTATATTTTTATTCTTCGCTTGACTTTTTATTTGTTTATCGTATATTTTAAATATAAGGGTTATGAGTTGTCAGTTGAATACCGTCTGACAGGTAACTTTTATCACGAGTCTGAGCTTGATAAAAACTTATAACTCTTTATTTTCTTCATATCTAATGTATCCAGTTAAAAGCCAATTATGTGTTTCATCATTCCATGTAAGCCTTATTACGATTTCTTTATCTCTCGTTCCTATATACACTCTATCTTCTTCATTTTTTCTTACATACCTACCTTTATTATCTATTTGAGCTATTTTTGAGTAAATTTTTCCATGTTCTATAATATCGGGTAATTGTTTTACAAACTCTTCACCATTATTACCTTCTTCATTTCTTCGCCTTATAATATGGGCCAGTCCATAACCACCTTTGCCTGTTCCAGCTTCACCCCATACTATATCTATATTTCCAATGCCTTCTTTATATATAGCGTTAGGCACATATCCATTTTTTTCTTTAAGTAAATATTCTATTGCCTCTTTTGGTTTGCCTGAATACTCATTATATGCTTTGCCAAATGATTCATTAGAGCCACCACTTCCAAATTGACCATTTGCTTTTCTATGAACTTTACTTTCATCAAAATCTTTTTTATCATATGCAAAAGGGTCCCAGTCTAAACCAATATCACTAAACAAGTCTTCATTACCTGTTTCTGACACTTCCGGTACTGCATCAACATCTATGCTGTTAAACCCAGATTTCTCATCTTCAGCCAGTGCCTTTCTTGCTTCTTCTGGGCTGATAATGCCGGCAGTTGTAAGCTGTACATAAGTATCTGCTTTAATTTTATTATTATTAATTTCTTTTACTTCATCATTAGATGATTGCACCTTGAATACAAAATCTATGCACTCATCAATTTCACCAAATAAATCATATTGAATAAGCTCAAGTAACCTTTTAACTGGCTTTCTAAATATTTTCTCACACTGAGAAAGCACATATTCATTCCAGTTATTTTCATCACTTTCACCAGTAGCATTCATACCACCAGGGCTTATGCCTAAAAATTTTGTTAAAGGCTGGCGAAACATAATAGGCATAAGTTCTAAACTTAAGCGCACCACATCAGTAACGCCTGTAAGGCTTGTGGTAACTGTAACTATATCTTCATCTTCTTTATCAATAATAATCACACTGTTATTATCTCTAAAATCTGCTAAGACTTTTACACGTGAGTAAAGCTCTTCAGGGTTTCCGCTGTATAGTGCAGAGCCCATATCTGTTTTAAAAACAAGTAAGCTGTATTTATGCAGCAGTCTGCTGGCAGCTTCTCTATCTTTAATAAAATGGCTTACGCTATCTGCTGCAATCTGTGCTGGTGCAATACCAAAGAAATTATATGCAGGTTTTAAAAGCATATTCACTTCATCAGCTGCTAAATATAAAAGCCTTGATGCGTGCACTTCCTGACCAAGTACAAACCATGTTTCTGGTATAAAATAATCAGCCCTTAATGGATTGGTGCTGTTATATCTACCAGGGTAAACATTTATAGGCTCAATAAGCACATATCCTTTAATGCTGTGATTTAAACTTTTTTCATCTAAAGCTGATAATAAATCTTCATCATCAGTATCTACATAAATCAAACAGCCACCAAAGTAACCGCATAAAGCAGCAGCTTTGTTAAATAATCCTTTTATTTGAAATGTGTTTAAATATTCATTAATTTTATTTATTTTATCATCATCATTATTCTCAATGTCTGATGTTCTTATTAACTCTATAAAGCGAGCAGTCATTTCATCTGCTAAACCTTCAACGCCTGCACGTATAAAACCATTTTGCTGCAAACCTGAAAGGTATGCATAGCCTAAAAACTGCGGGTATGCATCTATACCACCACTTGCTACTGCATTTCTGATAGTAGTAAAATGCCCGCTAGTTTCAAGTGCGGTATCCATTGCAACTTTTACAGATTCACCAGCGTTTGTAAGCGGCACGCCATACTGTTTGCGAATAGTCTTTAACTCACCATTATATTTGACAAGGTTTTGTAAACGCTGCCAGCTTACTTTCAATAAGTTGTGTTTTTGTCTTGTATTGTTATTTCTTTTCATATTTAATAACTATCTGCTCGTTTAATTTTTTTACACAGTGCATATCTTAAAGCATCTATACAGTGATTAAATTTATCCACTGGCACATCATCTATTTCATTTGTATGTTTATCTTGCTTCCAGCTATATTTTTTAAACTCATCAATAGTATTTTCACACCTTGGGTGTATAATTACTTTATCAAAATTTCTTATATAACTAATGCCTTGCTCAATAGAGCCTGGCCATTTATCCGCTTTTCTTACATTGTATCTTTTACGCTGCATGTGTTTAATAATATCTGGGCGAGCGCTATCGCCATAAACTTTAGCACTTCTAGCTGTTTCAATTTTGTCAAACAGCTTTGGTAAATCATCAAGTTCTACATGCAGCCCGCAGGATTCTTTATCTATGTATAAACAACCGTCTTTTATAAAGCAGCGAACTAATGCTGTAAGGTCTTCAGCATATCCCCAGTCAGCTCCATGATAAAATCTTGCTCTTTCTGGCGTTTCAAACTCACGCACTTCAAATGCATTTTTAAATATTTGAGCATCGCTTATTGTTCTTAACTCGCCTTGCCAAATCCAAGCATAATCATCTGGATTTTTTCTTTCACAATTTAGCCGCTCTTGCTCAAGCACTTCTGGAAAGAATGGGTTATCTGTATAATTTACTTTCACTACAAGAGCATTTTCTGGAGTGTTTACAATAAAATCTTGATACACTGCATCATTTTCTTTATGCGGGTTAAATGTAAAAATTATCTCACTGCCAGGCATCCTTATAGTTGGCAGCAGCACATCTAAACTATTTCTTGATATAGATTGTGCTTCTTCCACCCAGCAAATAGCTACACCTTCCATAGACTTAATACTTTCTACATTTGTGCGAAGCCCTGAAAAAATAAACTCGCTGCCATTTACAGCAGTAATTCTTGTTTCTGTTTTACAAAAATATTTATCAAGCCCCAGCTTACTAATTTTATTTTCTAGGACTTCATAAACACTTTCTTTAATACTTTTCTGTATCTCTCTTGTGCATAAAATACGCTTTTTGCTTTCTAAGGCTTTAATAATTAAATATTCAGCAATAGCATGAGTTTTGCCGCTTCCACGACCACCATAAAAAACTTTATAGCGATATGGTTTCCATAACCCTTTAAATTTTGCTGGCACTGTTATATCTATATGCTGCTTAGGCTTCATCTTTAAGCACCTTAATATTAAACTGCACTTGCTCTTTTTCATCATCAAGCAGTGCTTCCTGTTTGCTTTTCCTTATTTTGCCTGTAATATCTGCAATCTGCTTTGCATTATTTACAAGAGAGTTAATCTTAGCAGTATCAACTTCATCTATTGGCTGATTTGCTACATACAGCATTATTTTTTCATGAATTTTTACCAAATCATTTAATACCTGCTGTTCTACTGATTCTGCTTTTTCTTCTTTTAAATCTAAGCTGTCAGCACGCTCTACCCAGTTATATTTTTTAGCCCAGCGCGAAAGAGTAGAGCGTGTAACAGAGCAGTAATCTTCTTTTTTTACCTGCCTTTCTGCTGCAGAAAAATCACGATTACACGCCCGCCACACGCGAAAGCAATACTCTCTAACATCAGCCTGTGAGTTTTCTGCTCCAAAGTCTTTATCTGCCATGAACTGTAATTCCTGTTTTTTCAATAATTTCAAGTCTGCGATTATTATCAGATGTAATTGCTTTTACATCTTCAATTTCTTCCCGCATATTTTCAATGAGCTCGCCCATCATTTCTGTTTGTTTGGCTATATTTTCCATTGCATTTACAAATTTTTCCCAGTATTTGCTTAGAAATCTGTAAGCAATAAATAATATACTTGCACCAAAAAGCGGACCTGATGCTAAAAGTATTAAAATCACTACATTAGTTGAATTAGCTAATGTGTTAATAACTTCAGTTTCCATAATTACTCCTAAGAAAGGGGAGAGCTCCCCTTTCTTCCTTTCCCCTGTGCCGTTTTTTAATTTTTCACCAAAAAGAAAAATCATAATTTAAAAAATTTATTGTTAAGGAACATAAATTTTTTATTTTGATTTTAAAAATAAATATTT
>CAMWVK010000003.1 GCA_947177675.1 uncultured Mucispirillum sp. | reverse complement strand
ATCACTTTCTACTTGCTCTTGTTCTTCTTTTATAAGGAAATTACTATATAATACATCTGTAGTATAATTATTCATTATATCAAAATAGTATTCTTCATCATTGATTGATGTAATACGGATTTTATAATCTCTTTCACCTGATGCTATATCTTGCTGATGACTTTTTTTTATAATATCTCTTTTCTCAAACATATAATTTTGTAATTTATAAATTATTTCATTATATAGAATTTCTATGTTAAATTTTTCATTATCTGTTATATCGGTAATATTGTGTTTTTTTAAAATTTTATATGTAATATGTAATGCTTCCTGGTAGTAGTCTTCCAATTCAATATAATTTACTCCTGCTCTGCTTTCAAAATATTTTAAACGCAATATATCTTTATAGTTATCTATTAATTTATGTGCTTCTTCCCAGTAGATTTTATTTAAAGCCTTACTGCTTTCTTCATTAAGCAGGTTATTTTGAAATTTATATATAAACCTTTTAGCCTTTCTTTTAGATAAATCTTTTGATAATATAAAAAGCTCATTATATTCTTTTTTAATAGCTCTTGGATTTGTATATTTCTCTAAATCTATATTATGAATTAAGTAGATTATTATATGCTTTAATATATAATAATCAGCTTTACCAGTTTCAAACATTTTCTTAACTATATTTTTAAAACTGTCTAATGTTTTTTTAGTATAATAGTCAATGGTGATTTGATTTTTCAACCTGTTTTTATAAATATAATATGCCATTCGTTTTAAATATTCTTCATAATATTTTACCAGTTCATCAGTATATTTCTTTATATCTTCAAAGCTGTAATTAGTTATGATTTTATCTGTATTAATAATATATGTATTTATATTATTATTATTTTCAATTGTAATATAGCCGTCAGTTTGTAGCTGATTTAAAACACTGCGGATAGAACTTTCAGAATTATTTACACCCAGCATTATTTTTAACTGATATACTGATATAGTAATCTCATTTATGCCACTTAATGCATAAGTTCTAAATTTATTTATAATCATTGCCATTAAATAATGAAATTCATAATTTAAGTCTTTCCCCTCTATTATGCCTAATATTTTATTATCTTCTGGGGCAGATATTATGCTGTCAGATACTGTATATAAATCTTGATTATATATAATCTTATTATTTTTATACTTTTTGATTAAACCAAGTTCTATAAGCTGTTCCAGCTTAACCCTGATTGTCTGCTTTGTTTTCTCATTTAATGACAGCCGTTTTATATCATTTAATGTCATATATTCTTTTTTAGAGAATATCATTTGATTAAGCAGGACGGCAAGTTCTAAATCTTTCGTCAATTCCAGTAAATAATCACGGACTGGTATTTGTATAGAATTATATAAATCTATATTGTGAAAGCGGATTTGCTTTTCTCGTCTTTCAGCGGTTACCATATAGCACCACCAAAAGAGATAATAGATAAATTGTAGTGTTGAACGCACCGCCTATTAAATAATAGGCGGTTAAAAAAATGCAACCAGCAACGGATGTGTTTATTTGATTTGTCAAGAAAAAAATAAAATTTGTTGCTGGTAAATAACCTTATATTAATAGTAACCTATTAATAAGGTATAAAAAGCGTGCCCATGAGGATTCGAACCTCAGACCCACGGCTTAGAAGGCCGTTGCTCTATCCAGCTGAGCTATGAGCACATATTAGACTGTATTTATAACCAAAAATAAGTTAGTTTGTCAAGCAATTATTTTAAGAAATGTAGTTTTTTTTCTATTATTTGTAACATATCTATTGTTATTTGAGACATTCAAAAATAAAAATACAGACACTTTTATTTTGAATGGAGATTAAAAAATGAATATTAACACAACAATTTCTGCTATTTCATCAGGGGCAAAAAATGAATTTTATGCATCAACTACAGATTGTGTGTTGATGTTAGCCGTAGTTATAAGTTTAGTCACTGTACCAGTCATAGTTTCTAAGTTAAGAAAAGTAAATTAAGGTATGGGTTATGAGAAAATTATATTATAACTTTCATTATGGAATAAAACTATATGAGCAACACCATTTAAGGCTGCATAAATCATGGAAACAGTTTCTGAAAGGATTACTCTCAGGGCAGATAATGGGTAATAATGTTCAAATAGATAACAGCAGTAAATTTGTAAATATTTGAGGAAAATGCTGGAAAGAATAGTTTTTTGAAAAGACAGCAATGTTAAATGGTTATGTTGTTAAGATAAATAAAGAATGGATTAGTTTACTGTAAGTTAAGATTATTTTTTATATTATTTATATATAGATGTCTTGTTATTTAAGCATTTAAACCTTAATTTATAAAAATTTTCCTTGCAGAATATAGCTTTTTTATGATAAAAGTAAACTTTAAATAATAAATATAATAATAGTGATGAGGAATAATGGAAATTAATAATACCCCTGTATATACAGGCACAAGTGGCTATAATTATGAGGACTGGAAAGGCACATTTGCTCCAAAAGATACAGATAACTATGACCTGCTTACTTACTACAAAGCATCTAATCTTAACTTCCTAGAATTAACATATACATTTTACCGTATGCCTATAGCTGAAAAGATAGCAGGAATATGCGACAGGCTTGGTGATATAAAGCTTTCTATCAGGCTTAATAAATCATTAATGCGTAAAAAACCGGATAAATTAGAAATAGAATCATTTAAAGAAGGGATAGCTCCAGCCATAGAGCGTGGCACAGCTGTTGCACTTTTAGCGGATTTTCACCATCTTTTTTCAGCAAGCAGAGAAAATTTTGATATTTTACTTGAGTTAAAGGAAAATTTTAAAGACCTGCCATTATTTACAGAGCTTACAAACTCTACATGGCATAAAGAAAAATATTATGATGAATTTAAAGCAAATCAGATAGGAATATGTGTAATAGATGGTCCATCTTTCCGCGGTTTTGCACCATACAGACCAGTATGTTCTAATAACGGTGTATATTTCAGGCTTTATGGAAAAGACCCATTATGGCTCAGTGGAACTGATAAGTTTTTAAATTATGATTATTCTAATAATGAATTAAAACGCTTTATTCAAGATGCAAGAGATGTGTCAGTTATGGCAAAAAATATTTTCTTTTCATTCTGCAATGTAGAAAACGGGTATGCACCAAAAAATGCAGTGACTCTTAAAAATATGATAGAGCAGGGCTGATGATTAAAAAAGCTGCAGCAGTAAAGGGCGACTTGGAAAATAATAAAGCAAAGGTTGTTTCAAGCGGCAGCGGTGATTTAGCCAGTGAAATAGTGCGTATTGCAAAGGAATATAATATAGCCATAAAGCAGGATAAGGATTTAGCAGAAGTGCTTTCCGCTCTTGATGTGTATGATAATATTCCAGATGATATATATGAGGCAGTAGCAGAAATACTGCAGGAATTATATAAAATTAATAAAAATCTTCCATAAGTAAGGATAATTTATGAAAAAATGGATAAAAATAATAATAGCGGTTGTAATTTTTATTGTATTTGCAAGGGCTGTATTAGTTCTTTCTGGTATGGAAAATTCAGACGGGCTTACAAAGCCTTCTATTGCAGTATTTGATATAAGCGGTCAGATATTTGACAGCTCTTCAACTATAGAAACACTTAAAAAATTAAAAAATAATCCATTAGTTGAAGGTATAATTATCAGGGTAGATTCCCCAGGTGGAGCAGTTACCCCAAGTATGGAAATATATGATTATCTATTAAACCTTGGCAAGCCAGTTTACGCTGCTATGGGCTCAGTTGCAGCTTCTGGCGGTTACTTAATAAGCCTTGGTGCAGATACAATATATGCAGAGCCTTCTACCATAACAGGAAGCATTGGGGTTATTATGAATTTAGTAAACACTCAAGAGCTTATGGATAAGATAGGTATAAAAAGTGTTGTTTTAAAAAGCGGAGCATATAAAGATGCAGGCAGTCCTGCTAGAGAAATGACTGAGCAGGATAAAAAAGTATTAAATGATGTGCTTATGGATATGTATTACCAGTTTACTGATATAGTTATCCAAAGACGCGGTATGGCAAAAGATAAAGTTATGGCTTTAGCAGATGGCAGAGTATATACAGGCAGAATGGCACAAAAGGAAGGACTTGTTAATCATACAGGCTCATGGAGAAAAGCTGCAGAAGATATGAAAAATAAACTGAATAAACCAGCTCTTGAAATATATGAAGTGCCTGTGCCTAAAACCATGCTTGAAAAACTGACAGAAACCAGTTCAAAATCAGAACTTGGCAAAATACTTTCCACAAAAACAGGCTTTTTCTATCTGGCGGAAATATATTAAAATGTTTGCTAAAATAAAATCAGCATACCTTAATGGTATATATGGAGTGGGGGTAGATGTAGAGTGTGATGTATCATCGTATGGTCTGCCTGCCTTCTCCATTGTAGGTCTTGGTGATAATGCAATTAAAGAAAGTAAAGAGCGTGTAAAAGCATCTCTTAAAAATTTAGACTATCATTTTTTTAACCATCCAATAACAATAAACCTTGCACCTGCTGATATGAAAAAAGACGGCAGTCATTTTGATTTACCTATTGCAATATCTATATTGAAAGCAGTCGGTATAATAGATAAAAACCTTGATGAATATCTAATATCAGGGGAGCTTTCTCTTGATGGCAGGCTTCGTGCAGTAACTGGTATATTATCTATGACAGAATATGCAAAAGAATCAGGCATTACAAAAATAATACTGCCAGAAGAAAATATAATGGAAGCATCTTTAATACCAGATATGGAAGTCTACGGCTTTGAAAGCTTATCTGCCGTTACAGGATTTTTAAGGGGCGATATTGAGAAAAAGCCTTTTATAAATAATAATGCTTTAAATGAAACATCATTTATAGACTATGATATAGATTTTAAAGATGTAAAGGGGCAGTTTGCAGCCCGCCGTGCAGCAGAAGTGGCAGCAAGCGGTATGCATAACTTTATAATGATAGGAAGCCCCGGAAGCGGCAAAACAATGATTGCAAGGCGTATGCCTTCTATTCTTCCACCAATGACATTAAAGGAAGCTCTTGAAACAACAAAAATACATTCTGTTGCAGGTCTTATTAAAGACAGCGGCAGACTTGTAAACAAAAGACCATTTGTAAGTCCCCACCATACATCAAGTAATATTGCAATTATTGGCGGGGGAGCAAAAGCTAAACCCGGTAATGTAAGCATTGCTGACAGCGGTATATTATTCCTTGATGAGATGCTTGAATTTTCAAGAAGTGTTTTGGAAGTTTTAAGGCAGCCTTTGGAAGATAGATATGTTACTATTGCTAGAGCAGGCAGAACTGTTACATACCCTGCAAAATTTATGCTTGTAGCAGCTATGAACCCATGCCCATGCGGCTATTTAGGGGATAGCCGTAAAGCCTGCACATGCACTCAAAATGCAATAGAAAGATACCGAGCAAAGCTTTCAGGACCTATGCTTGACAGGATTGATTTAATATCCCATGTAGAAGCAGTAGATTATAAGGATTTAATGGATTTAAAAGAAGGTGAATCTTCTGAAAATATTCGCCAGCGTGTAATAAATGCTCATAAAATACAGGCTGAACGATTTAAAGATGAAGGAATACTTTATAACTCTGAAATGAATGAAAGTTTAGTAAGAAAATACTGCAATTTAGAGGATAGTGCCTTAAAAATAATGGAACAGATAATGTTAAAACATAATATATCAGCCCGCTCCTACTCAAAAATCTTAAAAACTTCAAGAACCATAGCAGATTTAAACAACCGTTCTAAAATAGAGCAGTCTCATATTTTAGAAGCATTTCAAATGAAACTGCCTGATAGTAATATATAAATATAATTAAATTCATTTATAGCAAAATACTTATTGACAAAATATACTGCCTTATATTAAAGGTATTATATCAACTATATTTACATTCTTTTTTTCATTTTTAAAATATAATTTTATTTTTTATATCATATTAGGGAGGTTCAAATATGATAAATATTTTTAAACCTGCTCCTCATATAGAGCGAGTGTCTGAAGAACAGGTAGACCCCTTTATAAGCGTCTGCGTGTTCAAATTTTTGTGGGTATATTTGCAGGTTATGCAGCCTACTATTTTGTCCGCAAAAATTTTGGTTTGGCGATGCCTTACCTTATTGAAGAATATGGATATACAAAAGGTGAGCTTGGTATAGCTTTTTCTGGTGTATCTATTGCCTATGGTTTTTCAAAATTCATAATGGGCTCTTTTTCTGACAGGTCTAACCCGCGAATATTTTTACCTGTTGGTTTAATTTTAGCAGCTTCTATGATGCTCATAATGGGTGCATTTGAATGGGCTACTTCATCTGTAACAATAATGTTTGTTATACTCTTTCTCTGCGGATGGTTTCAAGGTATGGGCTGGCATCCATGCGGAAGAACGATGGTGCACTGGTGGTCACATAAAGAGCGTGGAACAGTAGTTTCTTTATGGAATGTTGCTCATAATGTTGGGGGGGGGCTTCCTCCAATATTTTTCCTTTGGGGTATGGCTTTATTTAATGACTGGCGTGCAGCATTTTATATGCCTTCTCTTGCAGCTATTACTGTTGCTGTAATTGCTTTCTTTTTAATGAGAGATACTCCACAATCCTGTGGTCTTCCCCCTATAGAAGAATATAAAAACGATTATCCACCTGATTATAATAAAGACACATCTGAAAAAGAATTAACTGCAAAAGAAATATTTATGCAGTATGTATTCCCTAATAAATTATTATGGTATATAGCAATTGCCAATGTATTTGTATATCTCATCCGTTACGGTATATTAGACTGGTCACCTACATATTTAAGAGAAGTAAAAGGCTTTGAAATGCAGATGAGTTCAATAGGTTATTTCTTATATGAATATGCAGGTATTCCTGGCACACTTCTTTGCGGCTGGATGAGCGACAAAGTTTTTAAAGGCTCAAGAAGTATTACTGGTCTTTTCTTTATGATACTTGTAACAATAGCAGTTACAGTATTTTGGTTAAACCCTGCAGGAAACCCTACAATTGATATGGCATGTATGATTATTATTGGTTTCTTAATATACGGTCCTGTTATGCTGATAGGTTTGTACGCATTAGAGCTTGCACCTAAAAAAGCAGCAGGAACAGCAGCTGGCTTTACCGGACTTTTTGGTTATCTTGGCGGCTCTGTTGCAGCAAGTGCAGTAGTTGGTTATACTGTAGACTTTTTTGGCTGGAATGGTGGTTTCATTGTTATGGTTGGCGGGTGTATTTTAGCAATCATTCTTTTATTTATGACAAAACTCAGTGAAAATAAACAAAAAGCAATAAATGCAAAAATAGGTTAACAGCTGAAATAAAAGTTAATAACATATTTTATTTGGTAAATTTGGGAGCAGGAATATTATTCCTGCTTCTTTTTCATATATAAATAAAAAGAATATTTGTATATAAAATTGATTATGTTTACTGATATTCATTATAACTGCATATAAGAAAATACTTGATTAATAATTGATTAGTGTATAAATTAAGACAAATAATTATTTAGTATGTTATCTTGAATATATATGCTCTGCCAGTCTACTGGTAATATTCATTTACAATAAACTAATTATGTTGCAGAAATTAAGTATAACTGCATATCGGAGAAATTTCCTTGAGATTTATAAGACGGAGTATAGTTGAGTATATTAAAACATTATGCAATATTAATAAGCCTGTTATTATAACAGGTATGCGTGGAGTGGGCAAGCTTTCTGCCATCCGCTCATATTATGAGAATATTCCATGTGTTCAGTTAAGCAATATTAAAGAAATTCTTTTTGCCAGCAACTCATGCAGTGATTTTTTTACAGTTCATAAAGCTCCTGTCATTATTAATGATGCCCAGTATGCACTAAACCTTTTCAAGCATATTTCAAATGCAGATAACAAGAAAATCTTTTTAATTGCAAATCAGCAGTTAGACTGCATTAATGAATACAAAGAATATATGCAGGATAAATGTATATATTTAGAGCTTATGGGGCTTTCAATTTATGAAATGGCAAATATGGGGTATATGCAAAAACCTTATGTTCCTTCAAAGCGTCCCCCATGTATTATAAGCAAAAAAAGTATTCACCATACATTTAAGCTTATATGGCGTGGATTTTTCCCAGACTATGAAGAAACAGATAATTTTGATGAATGGGATAATTTTTACAGCAGAAAAATAGAAGAAATACTGCAAAAAGATATAAATGATAAAATAAATATAATAAATAAAACTGCATTTTTAAATTTTTTAACTGCAGCTGCTGCTTATACAGGAAAGGAATTAAATATTGCTGAAATAGCAGAAAAAGTCAATGCTGCACCAAATACAGTTAAAAACTGGGTGTATATATTAGAAAAGGCAGGTATTATTTATTTACTAAAGCCATATTATGCGGAAAACAATAAAAGGTATATAAAAACACCAAAAATATATATGACAGATACAGGACTTGCAGCATGGCTTTTATCAATAAATAGTGCAGATGAACTTGAAAAAAGCAAGTTAAGCAGCAGTTTTTTTGAAACTTTTGTTATTATGGAGCTTTTAAAAAGCTACAGGCATAATGGCAGGAAAGCTTTATTTTATTATTACAGGGATAATTCAAAAGTAACTATTGATTTATTAATAGAAGATGAAGAATGTTTTTATCCTTTAAATATTAAAAATACCACTGAGCCTAAAAATGAATATGTATCATCATTTAAAAAAGCAGTAATTCATAAGAAATTAGGATACGGTTCATTAATCTGTTTAACAGATATGTATAAAGCATTAAATAACGATGTAACAGCATTATCAATATGGGAAATATAGCAGCAATTAAGTAGTTATGAAAAATATAATTATCTTTTTAGAAAGTATAGGTTAATATCTTTAAAAATATTAAAGTTTCTCTCATATTTACTGTTAATCTCCATAAGTATTTATAAATACTATAACATATTTGCTAATATCAACAGTATAATTCATTAGTATAAATTGCACTATAAAAAATTTAGTGTATGTAAAATTAGAAATATTATTAAAAACACAGATTCTAGCAGTGAGCCTGCAGCTCTGATGATAGTTTGTTAAGTAATATTATGATGTACTGCTGTCTAAATTATTGACATATTCATTTTTTATATTAATATATAAAATTAAATCTTGGAGTATATATTTATGATGCCATATCTTTTTAAAATAGGTAATTTTGAGTTAAGAATATACAGCCTTATGATAATTACAGGTCTTCTTATCTGCATATTTATGGCAGGCAGGAAGATGGTTAAAATGGGATATAAAAGAGAATACCTTGAAAATATGATAATAGTAGTGTTTATTGCAGCATTAATTGGTGCAAGGATATATTATGTTATATTTCAGTGGGAATATTATAAAAATAATCCTTTTGAAATATTTGCAGTATGGCATGGCGGGCTTGCAATTCATGGTGGTATTATTATGGGATTTATTGCTGCCCTTATTTACTCTCACTATTTGAAAATAAAAGTTATGCTTTTTGGTGATTTAATTGCACCATGGCTTATATTAGGACAGGGGCTTGGCAGAATAGGTAACTTTGCAAATGGAGAAGCTCATGGTGTGCCTGTAATTACTCCCCCAGAAATAATATTCAAATTAAAGCCAGTATTTACAGATTTTTGGACAACTGTATTAAACACATTTAATTTAAACAGCACTCCAGAAAATGTATCAAAGTTAAATGAAATAGTTAAAAATGGAGCAGAAGTAACATTTCAAGGCAAAGTATATGAATTAAAAGAATATGTACCTTGGGGCATCAGCTTTACAGACAAATATATGGTGGCAGCATACAGAGATTTTGGCACACTGGCTGTGCATCCTACATTTTTTTATGAAATGATTTTAAATTTTACAGCTGCTGCAATTATGTATTATTTTTGGCGTAACAGCAAAAATATTTCAACAGGTTTAATTTTTGGTATATACTTAGTATCATACGGATTAATTCGCGGTTTTGTTACAATGTTTCGGGCAGATGATTTAATGCTTGGTTTTATCCGTGCCCCACATGCAGCAAGCCTTGCATTTATATGCATTGGTATATTTTTAATTTTAAGAGCCAAAAAAATATTAAAAGAATATGCTGAATAATATTGGAGGAATAACATGAAAAAAGCAGTTGTATTTTTAGCAGATGGGTTTGAAGAGGTAGAAGCTTTTGCACCTGTAGATATTTTACGCAGAGGTGGAGTTGATGTTACTATTGCTGGTGTAACTGGTATGCAGATTGTAAGCTCCCACAATGTAAAGGTTATGGCAGATAAAGATGTAAAAGAAATTAAAGCAGATGATTATGATGCTTTTATATGCCCTGGTGGTATGCCCGGTGCAGTTAATTTAAAAGACAGCATAGTTACAGATATAATAAAAGAAGCTTATGGCAAAGATAAAATTGTTTCTGCAATATGTGCAGCACCTATGGTTCTGGATAAAGCCGGCGTATTAGCTGATAAAGATTTTACAATGTATCCTGGTATGCAGAGCTATGCACCAAGCGGCAGTTATAAAAGTAATGAGTTTGTTGTCCAAGATGGCAGAGTTATTACTGGTGCAGGTCCTGCTGCAGCTTTTGAATATGCATTTAAACTGCTTGCAGAGCTGCAGGGGGAAGAAATCTCATCACAAATTGCCGAAGGTATGCTTTTTAAATAGCATTTTATAGAAAGGTTTAGTATGCCAAACCATATCAAATATGAATTAAACAATAATCTGCCTTTATTAAAGGCAGATTTCTCAGGCAATATTTTAATTCAGGGCAGGTTTTCAAAAGATTTAAATAAAAAGAAAACTCATTTATATAAAACAATCAAATGGATTATTAAAAGAAACCCTCAGAAAGAAGACTTAATAAGAGAAAAGTCTATTATAAAAGTAAATAAAATAAATAATTTTGAAAATAATAAAATTTACTGGCTTGGTCATTCCTGTTTTTATATTAATATAGCAGGTATATCATTTATCACTGACCCTGTTTTTTTTGATTTAATTACAAATAAGAGAGATACAGCACTTCCTTTTAATATTAATGATTTAAAAAATCTTTCATATCTGCTTATAAGTCATGACCATTATGACCATTTAAGTATAAAAAGCATATCATCTCTTTTAAAAAATAATCCAGATATGGAAGCTCTTCTGCCACTTAAAACATCAGAACTTTTTAACAGCTGCCCTTTAAAATGGATGAGCAGGCAGGAAGCTGGCTGGTATCAGTCATATATTGACTTAAAAGATAGTGTTCATGTTACATTTTTACCTGCAGACCACTGGTGCAGGCGTGGTTTATTTGACCAGAATAAAAGACTGTGGGGCAGTTTTATGATAGAGTATAAAGGAATAAAAATATTTTTTGCAGGGGATACAGCATACAATGAAGAAATGTATAAGGATATTAAAAACACTATGGGCAGTCCTGATATATGCCTTATGCCGATAGGAAGCTACAGCCCCTATTATATGATGCGTGACCATCATATAAACCCTGAAGAAGCGGCAGCTCTTTTTAAAATATTAGGTGGTAAAAAATTTATCCCTATGCATTATGGCACTTACACTATGAGCAGCGAACCAGCAGGCGAACCTGTCCGCAGAATAAAAAGAGTAATAGATAAAAATAAATTAATTCTTTTAGAAATAGGTGGAGAATATAATTTATGAGTATAATAAAAGATATAATAGATAATAAAAAAATATCCCTTGCCCTTGACAGCGGTTCAGCAAAAGGAATGGCACACATTGGAGTAATAGAAACCCTTGAAAAAGAGGGTTATCAGATTACAGCAGTGGCAGGCTCATCTATGGGAGCAATAGTTGCAGCTTATTTTTGTTTAGGAAAGCTTGATATATTAAAATCTTGGCTTACAGGATTAAATAAAAAATCTACCTTTAAGACACTTGATTTTTCATTTTCAGGGGGTTTTATTGGCGGTAAAAAACTAATGCAGGCTTTTGAAGAACATTTAGGAGATGCAGTATTTTCAGATACTAAAATACCATTATATATTACAGCTACTAATTTAGATACTGGTAAAGAAAGAATATTTTCAGAAGGACCTATAATACATGCAATAAGGGCAAGTATTTCTGTGCCGGGAGTTATGCGACCCTATTTATATGAGGGTAATTATTATGTAGACGGGGCAGTTACTAACCCGCTGCCTGTTGATGTGCTGCATAATCATAAACATAAAAATATTGTGGCTGTTCATCTTCATGAATATATAGAAGAAAGAGACAGTTCATCAGCTCCGGGTGTCCTTGAAACTATGGTCAGGTCTATGGGTATTGTTTCCCGCTGTTTGGCAAAAGCAAAAATGCAGGAAGCTGTAGCAGTTATTGAACCAAAAGTAGCAGGTATTGATATGTTTCACTTTTATCAGGCTAATGAAGTTATTGCATACGGTGCACAGGCTGCAAAATCAGCAGTAGAACAGGGAGCATTAGACAGCATTACACTTAAAATATTAAACAGCTTTAAAGAAAAAATAAGTGACAGAATAGCATATATTATGAAAAAGAAATTAATAAAAAAATAGAAAATGGAGTTATTTTATATAACTCCATTTTTATTTATTTAACAATTCTTTTTTGTATATTGAAACAATAAGTTTTAGTTAATTGGTTTTTATGATTATACTGGTTAGTACATACAAGTTTAGAGTTGAATCCACTAACTTTGCTGCTATTTCGTATATCTGTTATATTATATACAATTTTATTCGCCTTTATATTCATAGTTATAATAATCAGAAAGTCTTTTATCTGAGCCAAGCAGGTGGCTGTGATACCAGTCAGTAATAAAATCTGCAATATCAGTTAAAACACCCTCAACACCTCTTTCATCATACTCATCTGCAGGCACATTTGTTCTTTTAAGAAGCAGTCTTTTTTTCAGCAGTTTTGCAACGCCTAAATTAAATTTCTTGTGGTCTGCTTTATGCTCTTCAAATGACGGATAATTAATACGCGCCATTAAATCTTCCTGAGATGGAAAATGTTTGTGAGAGTATTCTGTAAGGTTGTTTAAAATATTATCAAGCTGTTCTTCACCATTACCAATATTTTTTGCATCTATAAATATATTTGCAAACCGTAAAAACTCTTTTGTGTGGTTATCAAGAGTATAATCTCCTAATTTTAAGTCATCTACCCATTCTAATGGCTGTATATTTTTACTCAAGGCAGCACCTCTTTCCTAGTATTTTTATCAGGCACTAAAGCTGATGAAATATATAAAACTGCAAAAAGCAGTAATAATGGATAAATATAAACAACAAAATTTACCGCAGCAGCAGTTAAATTAATTTCTGGCATATTAAAGCAGTGCTTAATAAGCATACTTTGTGAATATGTAACAACAGGCAGCAGAAAATATGAAAGCACTGAAAAAATAGTAATAGTTTTGCCTATGAAACGAAATGCAGGAAACATCATCATAACAGCACCAAATCCAATTGAATACTGTAAAAGGTATCCTTTATTCATAAGCACATCAACACCTTTTAATGAGCCGTAAAATGCTATTGCACTGCTTTTCAGCATAGTAACAGCTGCCTGCACAGTGTCACTTACTGTTTGACCTTCTGCCACTTCTACTTTATAATTTTGTATCATAGACATTGCATTATTTGCTTCATTTAGAAATACATCACTTAAAGGCTGAGGCAGAAGTGAAAAAAGGAACTGATATCCACCATAAATTGCAATAATAGCAGTGAGCCAGTAAAGCACAAAAGGCGGCAGAAACCTGCCTATAATCTTATTTAATATATATACTGGCAGGAAAAATACTATACCTATAATATTTGCAGCAATTTTGCCAGGAATATCAAGCCATGGTCTGTTTCTGTTTTCATAAGTGTATTTTTCTGCTTCTTTTTCTCGTTTTTTAGCAAGTTTTGCCTGTCTTTTTTCTTCTTTAGACTTTAATTTTGCAGTTTTTTTATCAAGCATAGCAGAACTTTCTGCATTTCCATCACTACCAGAAGCCATATCTTTTATTTCTTCTTCGCTTATAATGCCTTCAGGTATTTCATCAAGTGTTTTTGCAACATGACCGCTTGTAGAAACTTCAATCTTATCTGTCTGCTCATTTAAAAGTTTACCATATAAAAGCTCTGCTTCTGTTTCATCTTTTGGTGTATCATCTTCCTGAGCAGGTTTTAAAAGGTCAGACAAATCAATACTGTCTAATAATTCATCTTCTTCTTTATCTTCCTGACTTTCTTTTGCAGTGCTTTCAGATGGTTCAGTTTTTTCTATATTATCAGCAGATGATACATTATTTAAATCTATATCATCATTAATTTTTGGCTCTACAAGTGGTGTTTCTGCATCAAAATTATTATTTTTTGGGGCAGATAAATCAATATTTTCTATACTGTTGTCTTCTTTTGGAGTAAAAACTGGAGCAATATCGTCTTCTTCTAAAACAGTATCTGCACTGCCAGAATATTTTTTATAAAGGTTTATTAAATTATCTTCCATTCCTTTATCAAAAAATATAACTAAAAACTGCCCTTTTAAAGGCACTGTTTGGAATTTATATGAATTGCTGCTTAAATAATCCTTAATTTCAGCACTGTTTTCTTCACTGATAATAAGTGCAGATTTACAGTCAAGGGTAGACAAATCATCACTTTCAAGTATAAACTGATTATTATTTTTACTAATATCCTGACTTATTCTAAATAATGCGTTTGCACTATTTTCTGAAAGTTTTGTATCTTCTGCAAGCTGAGAAACAGACTGCACTGCTTCATTATCTATAGTTTGAACATCTGTTTCTGCAAAATAGTATGTTTTTCGTTTAGTATCTAATAAAAGATAAGCTGGAAATGTGATTTTATCATCATATCCTTCACCTTTTTTGATAAGGCGGACACCTGCTTTTTCAAAAAATTTAGATATAGCCTGTTCAAACTCCTGCTGCTGCATTTACTGCTCCGTATATATAATTATAAAATACTACTATACTATACTACTAAAAAAATAATACTTCAATAAAAGATTTACATAAGTTTCTTAAATATTTTTCTGTATAATTGATATAATTTTGTATCTTGTAAAAAGTTATAAAAAAACACTGTTATGAAAATATGAGTATTTTCATCAATAATAGATATGCCGCTGGCTCTAATAACCGAAGCGGCAGAGTTATAAAGATGTAAAAAAATAAAGCACTCATCCTGCCTAAAAACTAGTCTGATACATAATCAGCAGAATTTAGGCGGGAAGAATTGTATATAAAAAGCTGCTATTATGCTTTTTTAACTTTACCAGCTTTAAGGCATTTTGCACAAACTTTTTTTCTTACAACAGTTCCATCTGCCTCAACAGTTTTTACACTGTGAAGATTAGGGTAGAACTTTCTTCTTGAAACATTGTGTGCATGGCTTATTAAGTTTCCACTTAATGGACCTTTGCCACAAACATCACACCGTCTTGCCATATCATTCCTCCTTGCTTTTTAGGGAGTAAAATGATAACCTATTTTTTATAAAAATAGCAAGTATTTTTTTAAGGAGGAGCTATGATTATTACAAAAGATACTTTAACAGCTGATATTTTAAAAAATATTAATGGTGCAAAAGAGTTTTTTGAAAGCCTTAATATGGGCTGTCTTAGCTGTATGGGCATACAAAATGAAACATTAGAAAAAAGCTGCCTTATGCACGGATTAAATATTGAAGAAATTATGGAGAAATTAAATAATTTACAAAATCAGTAGTAAATGAGAGCAGTATGGAAGAAACAAAATTATATGAAAATAAAAGACAGCTGCCAGCATTTTTTTCATGGTGGCAGGGAGGTATCCGTTATGCAGATAATATTGATAGAAATGGAGATACCTTAAAACTGGCTTTTGAAAAAAATGTACTTTATGGTGATGCAATTTGGAGCCAGCTTTATCCAAATATTAAGCTGAGACCTTTAACATGTATGGAAATATTTGGCAATAATAATCCTATTAATTTAGAAATAGGAATAGGAAATGGTGAATTTATTGCAAAATATGCCAGTGAAAAACCAGAAGAAAACTGGTTTGGTGTAGAAGTATTTAAAAAAATATTTAAACTGGCAGAAAAAAGAGCAAATAAAATAGAAACTAATAATATTCGCATTATTCAGTTTGATGCTGCCCTTATTTTAAGGCTTATGGAAGATGAATCGTTAAGTAATGTTTATGTCAACTTTCCAGACCCATGGCCTAAGAAAAAACATAAAAAAAGAAGGCTTTTGAAACCTGAATTTATGCAGCTTATAGTTTCTAAACTGAAAAAAGGCGGTCTTATGCAGATAGCTACTGACCATGATGATTATGCAGAAGAAATAAATGAAAATTTAAAGGAAGTAACTGGAATAGAATCTATATATAATACAAGTTTTGTCCGTCATGTAGATGATTATTTTCCTACAAAATATTTTAGAAAATTTGTAAGCAGTGAAGGTGCTTATTTTTTTAGATATAAGAGAGTATAATTATGAAAAAAACAATTTTATTATTAATTATAATATTATGCTTTTCCCATATATCCTATGGGGAAAATACTTATAATACAATATACTCTTTCACTATTGATGGAGTTATCACAGATGCAACAGCATCATTTATAGAAGCTAATATTAAAAAAGCAGAGCAGGATAAAGTGCCAGTATTAATGTATATTGATACACCAGGGGGTGTTTTGGAATCTACAAGAAAAATAGTGCAGACACTTCTTTCTGCAAAAGTGCCTGTTATATCTTATGTATATCCAAATGGTGCAAGGGCAGCATCAGCTGGTATATTTATAACTATGGCTGCAGAGTTTTCTGCCATGAGTGAAAGTTCAAATATTGGAGCTGCTCACCCTGTTTCGTCAAGCGGGGAAAATATAAAAGGCGATATGGCAGAAAAAGTATTAAATGATACCACTGCTTTAATTAGAACTATTGCAGAAAAGCGTGGTAAAAATATTGAAACTGCTGTTGGTATGGTTACAAAATCAAAAAGCTATACATCAAGTGAAGCATTAAAATTAAATATAGTTGATGCAGTTGTAAACCATGATGAACTTATAAAAATAATTTCTGGAAAATATGATATATCAGAAGATGCAGAAATAATTAATATAGAGCCAGATTTTAAGCAGGAAATATATAATAGTATAGCCAACCCTAACTTTTTAGCAGCAGTTCTTTTCCTTGGTATTACTCTTATTATGCTGGAAGTTAAAATGCCTGGCACCTTCATTTTTGCAGGGCTTGGTATTGTGTGCTTAATAGTATTTGCTTTTGGAGCAAATATTATACCTATAAACTTTTTGGGTATAGTGCTTATACTTTTAGGATTTGGCTTATTCATTGCAGAAATATTTATTACAAGCTTTGGAGCATTAACTGTTGCTGGTCTTGTAAGCCTTATTTTTGGACTTCGTATGCTTTTTGACAGCGTTCATTCCACAGGTATATCTGTATCTTTATGGGTTATTCTTTTAATTGCGGGTATGACTTTATTAACAGCCTTATTAATAGGCAGGCTTATAGTAAAAGATTTTACAAGAAGACCATCATCAGGACCTGAAACTATGCTTGATAAAGAAGCATTAGTAATAGAGTGGGAAGAAAATAAAGGCAGAGTAAAAATATATGAAGAAATATGGAATGCATACAGCGATGAAAATTTATCAGTAGATGATACAGTTATTATTACAAATATAGAAGGCTTAAAACTTAAGGTCAAGAAAAAATAAATGAAAAGAGTAGTATTTGTAAGAGATAAAACTAATAAACATTCTATAAGAGCACTCTTAGCAGCTTATGAAAAATGGTTTCCTGAAAAAGATTATTTTGTATTAACACCACAGGATGCATTTGATTTTTTAGAAGAAGATGATTTAGTTTTATTCTCATTTTTAACTAGCACAAGCAGTGCCTATATTGATTATGTTATAAATCTGAAAGAAAAACTGCCTAAAATAAATACAGTATGCGGTGGAGCCCATGCCAGTGCAAGAAGTGAAGATATGCTTAAATATTTTGACGGAGTATGCACTGGTGAAGGCGAGGAAAGTATTAAAGATATTATAGAAATGGCTCAGTCTGGCAGAGCAGCAGGAATAATTACTGGTAAAAAAGTATTAAACCTTGATGAATACAGGGTATTTCCAAGGAAAATAGTATCTTTAGGACCTATAGAAATAGTAAGGGGCTGCCCAAGCGGATGTGCCTACTGCCAGACACCACAGCTTTTCCGAGGAAAACTGCGGCATAGAAGTATAGATTTCATTGTAGAAGAAATAAAATTTGCATTAAGCAGAAAGGGCTTTGCAGATGTGCGATTTATAGCACCAGATGCCTCGTCATACCAGTATAATAAAGGTATAAATTTAAAAGCAATAGAAAGCCTTTTATACAATGTTCGCAGGACAATTGGCACAAAAGGCAAACTTTTTTATGGCACTTTTCCTTCAGAATTAGATCCGTCTGGTGTTTCAAAAGAGCTTGTAGATTTGCTTGTTAAATACTGTGATAACAAACAGATAGTTTTAGGGCTGCAGTCTGCATCTTATGATATGCAGAAGATTATGCACAGGCGTTCAGGTCTTGCAGAAACTGAAAATGCCATTGAACTTTTTTTAGATAAAAATTTTGAGATAGTTGTAGATTTAATATTTGGACTGCCCTATGAAACAGAAGAAACTTATGAAGAAACATATAAGTTTATAGAAAAATGGAAAGGCAGGGTAACTATACATTCTCATCCATTTGACCCTCTTCCGGGAAGCAAGTGGCAGTATGAAAAAGCAACAGAAGTACCTGCAAAATTAATAAAGGCAGTAAAAAGCTTAGAGGGTATAGGCAGAGTATTTGGCAAGGTAACAAAAGATAAGGAGAAAATATGCAGAATATAGGTAACAAAGGCAAAACATTAAAAGATTTGCAAAAATTCCCAGATATATTTACATTTAAAATAATGGGAGATAATACAAACAAGTTTTCAGCTGATGCAAGAAAAATATTTGACGGCAGAAATGATGTTATTTTTGCAGAAAATATCAGCAGAACAGGAAAATATATAAGCATATCAGCAACAACAGAAGTGTGGACTTATGAGGAATTAGAAAGCATTTACACTGCTGTCAGTAAGCTTGAAGGCTTAAAATTTCATATATAAGAACACTGCTCAAAACAAAAAACTTCATAGAGCAGTGCTGAATGATAATACTGAATTGTTATCAAAATTTTTAAAAGAGCAGGGAATATACATTAATTTTAAAGCACATAATAGCAGCACATTTCTTCTCTCTGCAAAATCACAAG
This sequence comes from uncultured Mucispirillum sp., assembly GCA_947177675.1. Classification (GTDB taxonomy): domain Bacteria; phylum Chrysiogenota; class Deferribacteres; order Deferribacterales; family Mucispirillaceae; genus Mucispirillum. The sequence goes on along the minus strand of CAMWVK010000003.1, from coordinate 140 downwards.
AAACTTAAAAATATTAATAAGTGCAGGATAATGATGGCAGGCTTAAAAATATATTATAAATAAAATCATTAACTAGAATAGTTGTTGTAATCAAATATTGAGTATTGTTTTATTTTTCACTTTTAGCAGATACTCTATAC
>CAMWVK010000002.1 GCA_947177675.1 uncultured Mucispirillum sp. | reverse complement strand
TTTATCTATATTATTTTTTTATTGATTATATTTTTACCTTGTTTTATTTTTAAAATGTATATAATATTTGCTAGATTACATTAACTATATAAGGTGGAAATAATGCTAAATAGTGCAGCATACAGATATATAAATGGTGTTTTAGAAGAAGCTGTTGTAGAAAGTGATATAAGTTTAGATGAGCTTTTAGCAGTAACTGATAATGTTTTGCTTGCTGATAAAAATATGGCATCATTTACAGCAGGCGGTCCGTGCCTAAATATGCTTTTATGGGGTGAAAAGGGCAGTGGCAAATCTACTCTTTTAAGACTGCTTGCTTTAAAATATGTTCCATTTGGGCTTATTACCATTGAGTTTATAGATGAAACTCCTGGTGCCATTTATGGTCTTTATAAAATAATAAGAGAAAATAAGAATAAAAAATTTCTTTTATTTTTTGATGATATATCATTTAAAGAGGGAGATACTGCATACAGGCGGTTTAAGTCTGCTATTGAGGGTGGCATAGAATCAAAACCTGCAAATGTTATGTTTGCAGCCACATCTAATAAACGACATATAGTTTCTGCGTCATCATCAGATACAGGCGATATTTATGACAGAGATGAGGCATCAGAGCAGACATCTTTGCAGGCAAGGTTTGGATTGTCTATAGGATTTTATCCGCTTAATAAAAACGATTATTTAGAAATTGTAAAAATGTATTTAAAAAAATACAATATAAGTATGATTGAAGGGTGGGAGAAAATGGCAGAAAGTTATGCAATAGACAGGGGTGGAAGAAGCGGACGCCTTGCAAAACAGTTTGCTGCTTATTTATATCTCACAATACAATAAGGGGGAAAAATGTATATTGAAATCAATTTATCTATTGAGAAATCTGGAGGGGAAGCAAACCTTCCAAGAGTAATAACGGCAGTAAAAGAGGCTGTAAAAGGTAAATTCCCAGAAGCAGAAGTTATTGTTCGTAAAGGTTTTTTTAAAACTATTGATGGTGTTTATTCTGATGATTTATATGCAGAAGGGGAAGTTAGACAGCTTGTAAATACCATTAGGGAAAGAGTATTAAATTAAAAATGCGTCTTATATTATCTTTTGCTGCATTATTAATGCTTGCTTTAAATGTTTATGCATCTGACAATAGGACTGTGTTTTCAGATGAAGCAGTATATGATAATGTAACAAATGATAATGAAACAACTGCTGATGAAAAAATAAAAATTAAACCAAAACTTGTTCCAGATAGATTAATTAATGATAAAAATACTTTTATGAAAGATTTTGGTTTTCCATCAAGAGAAGAATTTAAAATCAATACAGATATTGATGCAGTAGATAAAGGGCTTTATAAAGATGTAAAGCTTTCTGTGAAAAACAGGTGGTCTAAAACAAATATCTGGGGTAAGGACTTTCTGTATATAGAAGGAATGCTTTCAGGAGGTATATATGGCTTTAATATGTTTTCAATAAGACCTGCAAATGCAGCTCAAAAAGAATATGTGATACCTTATGGTGCACTTTCATTAAAATTATTCAGCGGAACAGTTTTTTCTCCAGAATTAACTATAAAAGATTCTAAATTTATATTTTCAGAAAATGGTGCATCTCTTGATGAGCAGGCAGACAACTATAATTATTATTATTTAAAACTGCCACTTGGTTTTTATATTCCATTTTTTGGCTGGAAAGCAGAAATGTATTTAGATGGCAGTTATTCAAGCACTAATAATAATTTTACAGTGCATGACAGCTTAATGGTTCATGATAGTTTATTAGGAAACGGCAGCAGTTTCCATTTATCATCATCAAACTGGAATGTTCATCTTTATTTAGATACCCCTGTAGTTTTGAAGCCTTCTATTACAGAATATGCTTATTTTGGCATATATTACGAAGAAGGCAGAAGTGCTAGAACTGCTTTACCTGGTGAAGATTATACAGACGGTAATACTCTTTTAGTAGATTATACTTCCCGTACAGGTGGTATTTTTTATGAAATGAGGCAGGATTTATATAAAGGTTTAATGTTTGGCATTAATGTTTATGCTGGCATTGGTGATATTGAAACAAGCGGTGAATATAATGTAAAATATGGAAATACTGAAGGTCTTGTAGCATACAAAGCTGAAATTACTCTTGGTTATCAGCATATATTTAAACAGCAGGGAGTAGGTGTTGCTTTTGATGCTGGTGTAGGATATTCGGGGTTTGTCCAGTTCTTCTATGGTAAAAAAGATGGACCATACAGCTTAACACTTGATGGCGATTTACGATATTTTGCTGAATTAAGATTTTTATTTGGTTATTAGTTATGGTTAAAGGGTTAATATACAGCATAATATTTCGTATAACCAAAATAAACTTGTCTATGCTCCCATAAGAAAATATATTTTATATATCTTTTTCCAAAAAACAGCTCATAAGAAATTGAGTGGCAAAGAAAATGATGTGGAGCATCTAGCTAAAAAAAGAAATTTTAAAGCTGTAAATATTATTCAATATATATTATGCCTTTTTTAAAAAGTGAAAAAAGCAAAATATCTTACCTGCTAACAAGTTGTATATGTATCACTGTTTGTATGTATATCTAAATTCTTGATTATTTATTTATAATACTTTATAATCAGCATGTATATGTGTGGAGAAAATTATGAAGAATATTGTGCCTGCTATGCGGGAGTATTTTGAAAGCAGGGAGACTTTAAATATAAAATACAGGCTGGAGCATTTAAAGGCTTTAAAAAAAACGCTGCTTAAATATGATGAAGCACTTTTACAGGCTTTATATGATGATTTAAATAAATCTTCCTTTGAAGCTGTGATGACAGAAACAGGCATAGTTATGGAAGAATTAAATTATTATATAAAACATCTCAAAAAAATGGCTGAGCCTAAAAAAGTAAAAGTTCCATTAACTTTGCAGCCGGGAAAAAGCCGTATCTATTATGAGCCTTATGGGGTAGTTTTAATTATTTCACCATGGAATTATCCAGTGCAGCTTACTTTATCGCCATTAATTGCAGCAATTGCAGCAGGCAACTGTGCAGTAGTTAAGCTTTCAGAATTTTCTGAAAACACATCTTTAATACTTTCTCAAATCATTAACGAAACATTTCCAAGAGAATATGTAAGGGCAGTAAGAGGCGATGCTGTTACAGGAGCTGCTCTGCTTTTAGAAAGATTTGATTACATATTTTTTACAGGCAACCAGAATGTAGGAAAAGTAGTAATGAAATCAGCAAGCAGCAACTTAACACCTGTTACATTAGAGTTAGGCGGCAAAAGCCCCTGTATTATTGATTTAAGTGCAGATATAAAAGATACTGCCAAAAAAATAATATGGGGTAAAGTTTTAAATGCAGGTCAGACCTGTGTTGCTCCAGATTATATTTTATGCCATTCAAGAGTAAAAAATGAACTGATAGGAGCAATGATTGCAGAAAGTTCTATGCTCTTTGGTGCTCATTCATCAGAGCATGACGAATTTCCTAAAATTATTTCAAAAAGGCATTTTGAAAGGGCTGCCCGTCTTATAGACAGCTCAAAAGTAGTTTTTGGCGGTTTAACTGATATGCAGAAATTAAAAATAGATTTAACTATTATGGATAATATAACATATAACGATAGAGTTATGCAGGAAGAAATTTTTGCACCAATTCTGCCTGTAATAGAATATATTAATATTGATGATGTAACAGCACAGTTTAAAACACTGGAAAAGCCTTTAGCTTTATACATTTTTTCGCAAGATAAGGCAGTAGAAAATAAAATAATAAATAATATATCTTTTGGCGGCGGTGCAGTAAATGATGTAATAATGCATATTGCAAATAATAACGCACCTTTTGGCGGAGTGGGAGCAAGCGGAATAGGTGCATATCATGGGAAATACAGCTTTGAAACATTTTCTCATCAAAAGCATATATATAAAAAATATTCTTTTTTTGATAATAAATTACGGTTTTTTCCAAAAGGAAATAAAGAGAAATTAATTAGATTTTGGTTTTACAGATAAATTATTTCTTTTCAATATGCAAAAACTTGTGTAATATTACATTGCTAAAAAATATAAAAGGACAGGTTATGGACGCAAAAGAAATTAATCATATTGCCAAACTTGCTCGCTTAAAATTTGACGAAAGCGGAGTGGACAGCATGGCAAAAGACTTAAATGATATTTTAAAATGGATGGATATTTTACAACGAGCAGATACTTCTTCTGCCATTTGTATAGAAGATGCTGCACCATTAAGGCAGCGTGAAGATAAAGTTACTGTTGGAAATTTATCAGAAAAACTTATGAAAAATGCTTACGAGCCACATGAGCATTTTTTTACTGTTCCTAAGGTGGTGGAATAATGTCAGATTTAACATCATTATCAATAGCTGAACTTTCAAAAGGTTTTAATAATAAAGAGTTTTCTTCAACAGAAGTAACAAAAGCATATATAGAAAATATGGAAAAAGGCAGAAAGTATAATGCCTTTATTACTGAAACTGCAGAACATGCTTTAAAACAGGCACTAGAGAGTGATAAAAGAATAACAGCAGGCATGAGACTTTCTGATTTAGACGGCGTGCCTCTTGGCATTAAAGACTTATTCTGCACAGAAAATATTAGAACTACTGCTGCAAGTAAAATATTAGAAAATTTTGTTCCGCCTTATGAATCTACTGTTACATCAAAACTTTTGCAGGCTGGCAGTGTTTTTATTGGAAAAACTAATCTTGATGAGTTTGCAATGGGTGGTGCTAACTTAACAAGTTATTTTGGTCAGGCAGTAAATCCTGTTAAAAGGCAGGATGGAGTAGAAGTTGTAACTGGCGGTTCTTCTGGCGGTTCAGCTGCAGCAGTTGCTGCTTGTATGTGTGCTGGTGCGACAGGAACAGATACAGGCGGCTCTATTCGCCAGCCTGCAGCATTTTGTGGTATTGTTGGTATTAAACCAACTTACGGCAGATGTTCTCGTTACGGTATTATTGCTTATGCTTCATCACTTGACCAGGCAGGACCTATGACTAAAACTGTAGAAGACGCAGCAATTATGCTTGAAAAAATGGCAGGGTTTGATGAATTTGATTCTACAAGTGCAGATACAGCAGTGCCGAATTTTAAAGCCACACTTAAAAATGGTGTTAAAGGCTTAAAAATAGGTATGCCAAAAGAATTTTTAAATAATGACTTAAACACAGAAATCGCTTCTGCTTGGCAGGAAGGTAAAGAAATATTAGAAAAAGCAGGGGCAGAAGTGAAAGAAATATCACTTCCTAATATGCAATATGCACTTGCAACATACTATATTATTGCACCAGCAGAAGCCTCGTCTAATTTAGCAAGATATGACGGCGTTCGTTTTGGTTTAAGAGTTGAAGGCTCATCTCTTGATGAAATGTATGAAAATACAAGAAGTGCAGGATTTGGTGCAGAAGTGCAAAGGCGTATTATGATAGGTACTTATGTGCTTTCTGCAGGATATTATGATGCATATTATTTAAAAGCATTAAATGTGCGAAAACTGATTAGGCAGGATTATATTAACGCATTTAAAGAAGTAGATGCAGTATTGACACCAGTTACACCTACAACAGCTTTTACAATAGAAGAAAGTAAAAAATTTGACCCAGTTACAAACTATCTGCAGGATGCTTTTACAGTTCCTGTAAACTTAGCAAAACTTCCTGCAATATCAGTTCCTGTAAAAACAGCAGCAAATGGTCTGCCTATTGGTTTACAGCTTATTGGTAAGGATTTTGATGAAGAAACTCTTTTTAAAGGAGCTTATATACTGGAACAAAATAATAGTTGGAGCAGAAAATAATGAGTTACATAATAAAAGGAAGAACATGCGACTGGGAAGTGGTAATAGGGCTTGAAGTTCACTGTCAGGTTATATCAAATGCAAAACTTTTTTCTGGTGCAAGTGCAGCAAGCGGCGGCACACCTAATGACCATGTAGCATTTATTGATGCTGGTTTTCCTGGAATGCTTCCAGTTGTAAATAAATTTTGTGTAGAACAGGCTGTAAAAACAGGTCTTGGCTTAAATGCTGTAATTAATAAAGAATCTGTTTTTGCAAGAAAAAACTATTTTTATGCAGACTTACCGCAGGGTTACCAAATAAGCCAGTTTGATAAACCAATAGTAGGTAACGGTTGTCTTGAAATAGAACTTGAAGACGGCTCAACTAAAAAAATAGGTATAGAAAGGCTGCATTTAGAGCAGGATGCTGGTAAATCAATACATGATATGCTTTCTGGCAAAAGCTGTATAGATCTAAACCGTTCTGGTGTTGCATTGATGGAAATTGTTTCAAAACCAGATATGAGCTCACCTTTTGAAGCTGGTGCATACCTTACTAAATTAAGAAGTATTGTTCGCTATCTTGAAACATGTGACGGCAATATGAATGAAGGCTCTATGAGATGTGATGCCAATGTATCTGTCCGTCCTGCTGGCTCAACTGAGCTTAGAACAAGATGTGAAATAAAAAATGTAAACTCTATCCGCTATCTTATGCAGGCTGTTGAATATGAAGCAAACCGTCATGTAGATGCTTATGATAATGGAGAAGAAATATATCAGGAAACAAGGCTTTTTAATGCCCATAAAAAAGAAACAAGAAGTATGCGTGGTAAAGAAAATGCAAACGATTACAGATATTTTCCAGACCCGGATTTAGCATTTCCTTTAATTGTAACAGATGAACTTCTTGAAAAAGTAAAAAACAGTATGCCTGAAATGCCAGATGAAAAATCTAAGCGTTTTATTGCAGATTATAAATTAAGTGCAGATGATGCAAAAAGACTTGTTGCAGAAAAATCTGTTGCAGAATATTTTGAAGAAGCCTTATTAGAAAAAGGCAGTGATGCAAAAAAAGCTGCTGCATTAATACTTGTTGAACTTGCTGCTATAATGAGCGAAAATCAGATAGAAAATATTAGAGATTTGAAAACTACTGCTTCCCGTTTAGGCAGAATTACAGCATTAGTAGAAAACGGCACAATAGGTTTAAGAATAGCTAAAGAGCTTTTACCTATGATTGAAGAAACTGATAAAGACCCTGAAACTATTATTGAAGAAAAAAACTTAAAACAGGTATCTGATACAAAAGAAATAGAAAAAATTATTGATAAAATTATTGCTGATAATCCTAAAAATGTAGAAGAATATAAATCTGGCAAGGAAAAACTTTTTGGCTTTTTTGTTGGTCAGGCTATGAAAGCTACACAAGGTAAAGCTAACCCTGGTATAATCAATAATATTTTAAAAGAAAAGTTAAAATAAAACTGTATTAGCAAATATACCAAACCTTATAAAATCATTTTTCTTCAACAGTGTAAATTCAATAAAGTTTTTGTTAATATATTAAACCAAACTTTTGTATAAGTTTGGTTTATTTTTTTTGTGCAGATAGCAGTATTTTATGAGCTTCAATGGTCATTTATTATTGCCTGCAATTAGTGATTTATTTTATACAAATTTATTAAATAAGGCTTCTTTTATTAAGCAGTAAATAACTTTCTTTTATGTGTAAAATCAAAAAAGTATAAACAAGATTATTCATGTATCAACTTGTAATGATGAAGTGTAATTTTTGAGACACAGATTTAATACAGTGTGATAAAAATATATATAGCTGTCACTATTTTTTGAGTAGTATTGTTTATATTTTCTTTCACAAGTTATTTTTAAAGAGATGCCCTATGCAGCATATACTTATAAAAAAGTTCCACTAATGCTTATCATAAAAAAAGGTAGACAATTTTATAATTATGTTATAGATATATAGTATAGAGTTATTTTATTGGAGGTATAGTGATGAAGTTGCTGAATTTATTATTTGGGTGGTTATTTGCAATTGTTCGCAGTATCAGTATAAAAGTTAAGATAGTGTTGCTTGTCTTTTTTCCAGCAGTCGGCATCATTGCCTTTTTTTCTCTGGTATTTTATGATACATACGATTATTTAGTTTTCAATAAAAGTATGACAAGTATTATCAATATTTCCAATAAAGTATCGCTTGTTGCACACAATCTGCAAACAGAACGAGGTATGAGTGCAGGATATATGACTGATAAACTTGATGATACAAAAGCATTGCTGGATGAACAAAGAGAAGCATCTGATTTAGCTATACAGGAATATTATGAATTTGTAAGCACTATGGATATGGAACAATATGATAAAATATATGTAGACCAGATAAATAAAATAAGTGACAAGCTGAGAACAATAAACGAATTTAGTAATAAAATAAATAATTTTTCAGTAAGTGGTCCTGAGGTAGTAAGTTTTTATACTAATTTAATTGGCGACTTACTTCAATCTGTAGTAATTGCCTCAAAAATAAGCCCTGATAACGATATTACAAAAGTTTTAATAGCATATTTAAATTTTATGTATGCAAAAGAATATACTGGACAGGAAAGAGCAAATGGAAACATTATATTAAGGTCTAGCTCTTTTTCTGAAGTGCAGTATTCAAAATTTGCGGCAACTATTGCTAAAAGAGATGTATATATGAACTACTTTTTTCAATTACTGCCCCATAATTACTCAAAATCCCAAGAAATTATTGACAATTATCATTTAACTGTTGAGGAAACAGGAGCTTTAATTAAAGAATACGAAGAAGATATTATTGCTAATGCAAAAAGTTTAGATTTTTCTGTTGAAGCTTCACAATGGTTTTCAGATATAACAGAGCATATTGATAATATGTATTTGGTTGAAGAAATTATTGGTGAACTTGTAAATGAAGTATTGTATGTTAATGTTCATAAAGGTAATCTTAAATTAATATATTTGGTAGTGTTTTTTATATTCGGTTTAATATTTAATATTATTTTTGCACTTATAATAGCATCTGATTTTATTATTAGAATAGACAGAATTAAAAAATATCTTACAAATGTTGCTGAACATAAGAATTTATCAGAAGAATTATCATTGTCTTCAAAAGATGAAATTGGTCATATTGCTGCTTCCATTAATGATTTTATCATTTTCATTAAACAAATATTTCTTTCACTGCAAGACCAAAGTGAAGCTAATATGAATATTGCCACAAAACTTGTGGAAGCATCAAATGCAGTTACAAACACTCTTGCAAACAGCGAACAGCTTGCTCACAGTAATATTGATATAGGTATGGATATTGGCAGAATATCAGAAGATAATATTGAAGAATCAAAACGAACTATGGATTTAATGCTGGCAACTCAAAACGAATTGACAAATATGCAGAAACTTATTGATACATTAAGTCAGGAAGTTGAAACTGAAAGCAAGGTGGAAAATGAAATAGCAAATAACATTAATGAACTTGTAAGGGAAGCAGAGAATATTAAAACTGTTTTAACAGTTATTGATGAAATTGCAGACCAAACAAATCTTTTGGCACTTAATGCAGCCATTGAAGCAGCAAGAGCAGGGGAACATGGCAGAGGGTTTGCAGTAGTTGCTGATGAGGTTAGAAAACTGGCTGAAAAAACTCAGTCATCATTAGGTGAAATTAATAACATTATTAACACAGTTTTACAGGGTATTGTCAATGCCAGTAAAACTATTACTGCAAATTCAAAGGAAATATATAAAATGGTTGATACCGCTGATATTGTTCGCAGAAGTGCAGTTGAGATGGCTGGAAGTATGCAGGAAGTAGCAAAAGTGGCAGAATCTTCTATGGAAAGCTCTGATAATATTGATGGTAAATCAAAAGATATGATAGAAGGGCTTGGTGAAATTAATGGAGCTATTGCAGAAATTGGACAGCAGATGACAAGTATGCATTCCTATGCTGATGAAATAGAAAACCATGTTACAGAATTAAAAAATGCTTTATCTGTATTTAAACTCAACAATTAGTTATTAAAATATATGCTCCATTATTTTACATTATATAATGGAGCTTTATATTATTAAGTTCACTTCATTGCCTGCTTACAGAAAAAGTTGTAATAATGTATAATATATTTATATACAGTAAGAATACTGTATTAATAAAATTTCATAATTTAATTATTAAAAAAATGCAGTGATGGGTAATAAAAGAAGAAAGAAAGTTTATTAAACACAATACCATACTTATTCCTAAACTTACTCAAAAATTTATTATAACATTTTTTAACCTGTGTCGCTGAAAAATACTTTTTATAAACAATATCAAGTCATTACAGCTGTTATGTTTTAAAAAGGGTGAAAATAAAATACTTGCTAAATACAATAAAAAGTTATAATAATATTCAAAAGCTGATATTATTAAGTTTTAAACAGGTTTTTTGTTTTTATGGATAAGAAAACATTTGCATTTATTATTGCTTTTTTTTCATTTTTAATATGGGGTGCATTAGTTATATACTGGCACCAGCTTTCAAGTGTTAATCCTTTAGAAGTTGTAGCTCACCGTGCTGTTTGGAGTTTAGTTTTAACTGCAGTTTTTGTACTTATTACTAAAAAGGCAGGAGAAGTAATACGCATTTTAAAAAAACCTAAAAATATACTGCCACTGATATTATCAAGTATATTAATTGCAGGCAACTGGGGGCTTTTTATATGGGCAGTAGCTCATGATAAAATATTAGAAAGCAGTATGGGTAACTATATTACACCACTTTTAAATGTGGCAGCATCAGCCATTATATTTAAAGTATCATTAAACAAGTATCAAAAATTATCTGTTCTTTTAGCATTTTCAGGTGTTATTTATATGATTATCATATATGGTCAAGTGCCATATATTGCGTTATTTTTTGCTGTTACTTTCTGCACATACGGCATTATTAAAAAGCTTGTACCTGCAAGTGCTGTTACAGGGCTTTTTGTAGAAACATTAATTATATCAGTGCCTTCTGTAATATATGTATTATATCTTATTTCAACAGGGGAAAGTGCAGTTTTAAGGGGAGATTCATTTATTTCGTTTCTGCTTGTATGCGGCGGAGTCGTCACAACACTTCCACTGCTTGGTTTTTCATACAGTGCTAAATTGCTGCATTTAAGCACTCTTGGTGTTTTGCAGTATATTACACCAACGATAGCATTTTTAATAGGAGTATTTGTATATCATGAATATTTCAGCACAAATATGCTTATTACATTTATCTTAATATGGGCAGGACTTATAATATATTCTGCTGATGGTATAATACAGCTTAAAAAATCCAAAATAGTTATACAAAAAGACTAATTTTTAAATAAACCATAAATTTTTATATGCTTTTTATAAAAGTGCAAGTGTTTTACAGAAAAGAAATTTTATAAAAATCATTTCTAATTGTTGCATTTCTTAATATATTAATCTATACTATACATTGAAGTATTGTATAAAAGGGGCGGCAGCATCCTAAAAAGGAGCTTTATCTTTATATGAAGATAAAAAAATATGAAGTATCAGATATGAAAGAAGCACTGCGTATGATAAAAGAGGATTTAGGTCCTGATGCTGTAATTTTGTCTACACGCAAGGTAATGAAAAGTAATAATTTTGGACTTTTTGCCCGCCCTGTTTTAGAGGTTACTGCAGCAGTAGAGTATGATGGCATACCCCTTAACAAGCAGAAACAGCCAGCACAGAGCAGCAGTGGTTATGGTTATGATAATTATCCATCTGCATACACTACTAAAACAATTAAAAAGAATGCAGTTAAACGCCCAGTATATAAAGAAACTCAACAGCCTGCAATGCAGCCTGTGAGAAAACAGTCAGCAGCATCAAATGCGTCTTATGGTCCTTATGCACATCAGAAGTATAAAAATACTTATGATATGAATGATGATTATTTAGCAGATGCGATGGCAGAAGCAGGTATTACAGATGATGAATTATTTTATGCTCCGCCTGTTAGAAAAAGGCAGATTATAGAAGATGATGAAATACCTGCAGCTTATATGCCCTCTCTTGATAAAGAAGAAGATTATAGAGAGCCATCACCTAAAAAACAAGCAAAACGCCATAAATATGAAGACGATGAGCAAGATGTTAAAAAACAGCAGGAGCAGGCGAAAACTCAGGCAGAATTAAATGCAGAAAGAATGGCTGCAGTAATTAAGGCAGTAGGTCTTGATAAGTTTACTAATTTGCTTGAAGATATAGGTGATATAAAAAAGCAGCTTTCTAATATGCAGAGCAATATATCCGATAATATAGTTATAGATTTACCTGCAAAATTAAAAGATTACCATGCACTGTTTCTTAAAAATGGTGTAGATGATATAATATCTTACAGGCTGTTAAAAGATATTGAATCAAGAATAGAGGGCAAGGAAGCAACACCTGCCCAGATAAAAAACATAGCAGTAGATAAGCTTGCAGAACTTATACCTGTTGAGAAAAGCTATTATGATATTATGGTAAATAAAATAGTAGCTCTTGCAGGACCTACAGGTGTCGGTAAAACCACTACTATTGCAAAAATTGCAGCAACTATGACATTAAAATACAGCAAAAAAGTATGCCTTATTACTGTTGATAATTTTAGAATAGGTGCTGTTGAGCAGTTAAAAACTTATGCAGAAATAGTAAATCTGCCCCTTTATGTTGCTACAAGTCCGGAAGAACTTTTAAGAGTTGTTACAAAAGTAAAAGATAAATATGACTGTGTATTAATAGATTCTATGGGGCGGGGGCAGTTTGATACAAGTCAGATAGCAGGTATCAGAGATTTCTTTAAAATTGATTCTCGTATAACTACAGCATTAGTGCTTTCTATGGCATCAAACCATATAGAGCTTTGTGATACATTTGAAAGATATGAGATATTAGAGCCGGATTATCTTATTTTTACGAAGCTGGACGAAACGAAATATTTTGGACCGCTTATAAATATTCCTGTAAAGAAAAAACTGCCGTTACTGCTTGTAACAACAGGGCAGAATGTGCCTGATGATATGGAAATACCAGATGGCAGGAAAATTGCTAAGAGAATGTTACAGGAAATACCTACTTTATGGAGCGACAAATGACAGATCAGGCATTTACTTTAAGAAGAAGAGCATGGGAAGCTAACAGGAACAGCCATTATGTTTCTGTATCCAGTGGAAAAGGTGGTGTTGGTAAAACCAACTTTACGGTTAACTTTGCATGTCAGCTGGCAAATCTTGGCAAGAAAGTTCTTGTATTTGATGCAGACTTAGGTCTTGCTAATGTGGATATTATGTTGTCTTTATCTGTGACTGCTACAATAAAAAAATATTTAGAAGGCAGAGCAACTATTGATGATATATTGAAAAAAGATATTTATGGGTTTGATGTTTTCCCAGCATCAAGCGGCTTTATGGAACTTGCCCATTTATCTGATGAAGATTTTGATAAAATATTTAATATTTTCATTACTCTTGATGACAGATATGATTTTATAATATTTGATACTGGAGCAGGTATTTCTGATTCTGTTGTCAGATTCAGCTCAATTTCAGATACAATAATTGTTGTAACTCAGCCAGAGCCTACAGCTATAACAGATGCTTATGCTTTTATGAAAGTTATTAAGCAGACTTATGACATTAAACTTGTTAATGTTGTTTTTAACAGGGTGGATGACATACAAAATTCAGACAATGTTTTTGCAAGCCTTAAAAATGTTGCATCTAAATTTTTAAATATGGATTTACGCCTTTTAGGTCATCTTCGTGATGATAAGAATGTTCGTAAAGCTATCAGGGCACAAAAACCTGTAAGTGTATTAGACCCAAAAACAGCATTTTCAAAAGATATACAGGACTGTGCGAGACGCTTTATTGGAGCACCTGTAGAAAAACAAAAAAGTGCTAATGTATATGATTTATTTAAAGGAGTATTTAAATGATAACATCTCTTAAATATTATCCTGTGTTAATAGCATCTATTGTTATGATGGCATCTTTTTTATTTAAAATACTATTGGTGCCAGACTTGAAAGTAACATATTTTGCAAGAGATATTGTTTTATTTTTTATAATATACTATGTTGTAAAGATATTAACAAACAGTCTTGCAAGAATACTGAAAAACTATTGGAAAATCCTTTAATACAGGAGCAGTAGGTGGAAAAGTTTAGTGAAGAAGAAAGACAGAATATTGTAGCAGAATTTCTGCCTAAAATAAAGTCATGGACTATCAGACTTAAAGGCACACTGCCTGACAGTGTTGATGTTGATGACCTTTTTTCTGCAGCTTCTATTGGTTTAATTGAATCAATGGACAGGTTTGATAAAAGCCGCAATGTTAGTTTCAGCACTTATGCAGAAAGACGCATAAAAGGTGCTATATTAGATTCTTTACGCAACCTTGATTTTCTGCCTAGAAATGTTAGAACAAGATTAAAAGCTCTTGATGCAGCAGTTAATGAACTATCAGGAAAGCTTGGACGGAAACCAACAGTTCAGGAAATAATAGATAACACAGAATACAATGAAGAAGATATTTATCGTCTTATGGGTTTACAAGAAAATGAAAAAATGTTATCATTAGATGAGACTGTTGGTGATGGCGAAACAGCAAGCCTTGTAGATTTTGTAAGAAGCACAGGATTAACTCCAGAAGATGAAGTTATGAAAAATAATCTTACAGAAAGAATGGCAGAGGAAATAGATAAACTTTCTGAAAAAGAGCGTCAGGTAGTAACTCTTTACTATTATGAAGAACTTACTATGAAAGAGGTTGCAGAAGTTTTAGACATTACAGAGTCAAGAGTATCACAGATTCATACATCAGCTATGCAGAAGTTAAAAAGGAGGCTAAAAGATATTTATGAATAAAATAAAAGTCTTAGTTGTAGATGATTCTATTTTTATGAGAAAAGCATTGGAATCTTTACTTTCAGGAGAATCAGACATTGAAATAGTAGGGCTTGCCAAAAATGGTAAGGAAGGGGTGGAAATGGCAGAACAGTTTCACCCAGATGTTATTACTATGGATATAGAGATGCCTACAATGGATGGTATCACAGCATTAGAATTAATTATGAAAAAAAATCCAACACCTGTAATTATGGTAAGTTCACTTACAAAAGAAGGTGCAGATGCTACGCTGAAAGCGTTAGATTTAGGTGCTGTTGATTTTATGACAAAAGATTCTCAATCATTTGGCGGAGCAGATATTGAAAAAGGATTAAAAGACAAAATTAGAAAATTTGCAAAAAATAAAGGTGTAGTCAGACTCTTAACTCATTCTGCATCTTCTCATACACAGACTCCATCATACAAATTATCAGGAACATTTGCTGCTCAAGCTCCACAAGTTTCCACACCATTTGCTCATGGTGCACAAAATGGAAATGTTGATGGCTCAAAAAGAGTTATTATTAATAAAACAGGTATAAAAAGAGTTGTAGCTCTTGGAACATCAACTGGCGGTCCACAGTCACTGCAAAGAGTAATTCCATTACTTCCTGCTGATTTAGGTGTACCTGTTGTTGTTACTCAGCATATGCCGCCAAACTTTACTCAGTCACTTGCTTCAAGACTTAATACTTTATCTAAAGTAGAAGTTGTAGAAGCTCAAGGTAAAGAAAAATTAGAACCAAATGTGGTATATATTGCAAAAGGCGGATATCACTTAAAATTTAAAAAAGTTGGTCCGTCTGTTTATACAGAACTTTCAACAGAGCCAAGTAATGTATTTAACATTCCTGGTGTTGATGTAATGGTAGATTCTATTGCAGAGTTATATGGCAAAGAATGTTTAGGGGTAATTATGACAGGTATGGGAAGTGATGGCTGTAAAGGCTTAACTAACCTTAAAAAAATTGGGGGAACAATTATTGCTCAAAATGAGCCAACATGTATTGTTTATGGTATGCCGCGTGCTGTTGTTGAAGCAGGTATTGCAGATGAGATTGTGCCTCTGGATGAAATAGCTGCACGAATTGCTTACCATGTTAAATAAAAGTTAAATAAATCTGTTAGTTAAGATTAAATAAAACTTGTAAATAAAATATTTAATTGACTATTAGCATAAAATAATTGTAATATAATGATACTAGTATCTATTTTAGAAGTAGGTTAGTACTTATATAAAGGTGATTAATGGCTGATATATTAAGTCAGGATGAAATTGATGCCCTGTTATCAACTGTATCAGATGATCCGGCAGGCAGCGGAAGTAGTGGAGATGAGGAAGAAGAGTTTGACGAATATGCTCCCGATTTTGTCCCTAAAAAAATCTCTGTATATGATTTTAGAAGGCCAGACAGGGTTTCAAAAGAGCAGTTGCGTTCTATTAGAAACCTGCATGATAAGTTTGCAAGAAACTTCAGCTCAAACTTATCAAGCTTTTTAAGAACAATTACAGATATTTCTCTTGTAGGTGTTGACCAGATGACTTATGGTGAATTCCTTATGTCACTGCCAGACCCAACAAGTTTTAATATTATCTCTATGATACCTTTACAGGGTAATGCTGTTTTAGAGATTAACCCGTCACTTATCTTCCCTATAGTTGATAAACTTCTAGGCGGGCAGGGGCTTCCCCTTTTCCATGTGCGTGAACTTACGCCTTTGGAAATGACTATTATAGATAGTATTATTACACTTATTTTAAAAGATTTGGAAGATGTGTGGAAACAGATTATTCCAAATGTAAGGCTTAAAAAAGAATTAAGTGAAAACAGCCCGCATGTAATACAAATTGTTGCACAAAATGAAGTAGTTGTGCTTGTAGTATTTGAAGTTAAGTTTGGTGAGGCTACCGGTATGATGAATATTTGTCTGCCTGCACTTATTTTAGAGCCTATACTTAATAAAATAAGCTCTCAAGACTGGCTTATTGGTGCAAAAAAAGGCAGGTCAGGGGAATATGAATCCCGTATATTAGAGCTGCTTGAAAATATTAATGTTCCATTAATTGTAGAGCTTGGCAGAACAAA
Source organism: uncultured Mucispirillum sp. (assembly GCA_947177675.1). Classification (GTDB taxonomy): domain Bacteria; phylum Chrysiogenota; class Deferribacteres; order Deferribacterales; family Mucispirillaceae; genus Mucispirillum. The sequence continues at coordinate 6,259 of CAMWVK010000002.1, read as the reverse complement.
ATTAAAAATAGGGGAAATACTTAATTTAAGAGAAAATGATACTGTTATTCTCAGCAAAAAAGCTAAACGCCCCTTAAATGTATATATTAGTAATAAACATAAATTTTTTGGAGCTTTGGGTATTCTTGGTATTAAAAAGGCTATCAAGATAACAAGAGCAACTACGGAGCAGGATGATGACAGAAACGGTTAATTTTATTAACAGTCCAGGCTTGGAAAAGTTTTCAGGAATTGTTGTTTCTACATTTGCATCTTCTTTATCAGCCATAAGCTCTAGAACAATAAATTTGTCTCTTGGTGAGATGGTAAAATGTGATGCAGATACACTGTTTGCTGCTTATGAAAATGAAACCCTTGTCGTTTCAAAAGAAGATGACAGCGGTTATGAAACAGGGCTGCTTTTTAGAACAAAGGATATTACAAAACTTGCAGATTTTATGCTTGCAGGTGATGGAGAAAGTAAAGATGAAATAGATGATGATACAAAAGATGCAGTGCAGGAATTAACTTCTCAGCTGCTCAGCAGTTTAAATGTTCCATTTGAAGAAGCATTTAGTAACAAGTTTTCATTTAAAAGTGAAGATGTTATAAAAAATGCATCATCATCTCTTTTTCAGTGCCCTGAATATTACTGTATGGATTTAACAGGTGATGTTGATGGTGATGAATTAAATTTTAGATTTGTATGTGATACAAATATTGAAACAAAGCTTGGCGGTCAGGATGACAACAATAACTTAGTGAATGATGGCAGTATTGAGGCATTACTTGGCAATGCTGGTATTTCATTTGATGATGAGCCTGCAGAAAGCAGCAGTGGCAATACACCTAAAAATCTTGACTTACTGCTTGATATTGATATACCTATAAGTGTAAGAATGGGCAGTGCTAAATTATTCTTAAAAGATATTTTAGGGCTTGGACCTGGTAATATTGTAGAATTAGAGCAGAATGCAGATGACCCTATTGAACTTGCAATTAATGATAAAGTAATTGCAAGAGGGGAAGTTGTTATTGTTGACGGTTATTTTGGTTTTAGAATTAAAGAGATTGTCAGCAAAGCAGAACGAATTAGAAAATTAAAAGATTGACATATTTGAAAATAATAAATATAAAGGATACTAACCTATATTTGCGGAGGTTTAAATGGGTTACGAGCACTCAATTATAACTGTTGATGATTCTTCTACTATGAGAAGAATTATTAAAAATACTCTTCAAAAGCTTGGTTTTGAAACCATACTTGAAGCAGGAAATGGTGTAGAAGCTCTGGAAGTTATGTCTAAAAATAAAATAGATATGATTGTTACAGACTGGAATATGCCAGAGATGGACGGACTTACTTTTGTTAAGGCTGTTCGTGCAAAGGATGAGTATAAAGATTTACCTATATTAATGATTACAACAGAAGCTGCAAAAGAAGATATTTTAACAGCATTACGCAGCGGTGTTAATAACTATGTTGTAAAACCTTTTACCCCTGAAACATTACAAGAAAAGGTATTTAAATTACTGGACTTATAAAATGAGCGAATTCAAAGACCTGAATGAATTATTGAGCATAGCACGCAACATTAATGAAGGTAAATATGATGTTGTAGATGTTACTGTTGAGCCTGAAAGTGAGCTGTATGATATAGCTCAATATTTTAATGATTCATTAAAAAGATTACAGACTGTTTCATCAGCTATAGAGGGAGCATACAGCGACCTGCCTGCTTTTGAAAAAGTGCTTAACGGTGTAATTAATGATTCTAAAAGTGCATCAGAAGATGTTCTAGCGTTTGTAGATAAGATAAATTTTAATATTGATGATATTAAAGAAAATCTTGAGCTTGTAAGGCAGTTTATAACATCAGGGGATTATGCACGGGCTGGCGGTATGCTGGACAGACTGTCGGAGTGTGCCATTCAAGGTCAAGATATATGCTGTGATATAGTTTCTTCTTTAGAGTTTAAAGAGATTACTAAATCCAAGATTAATGAAAGCATAAAAGTAGTTAACTCATTAGAAGAAAGACTGGCATCTGTTTTAATTAAACTGGGTATTAAACAGAATGTTATTGATGTTGATGTCTTAGATAAATTTAAAGACACTAAAGAAATATTGCAAGACCAAGATTTAGTTGATAAACTCCTTAAAGAATTTGGTGTATAAGGAAAGCAGGTGAATATATGAATAATGATGATATGCAGGAATTAGTTCAAGACTTTTTAGTTGAAACTAATGAAATAATTGAAAATTTAGACCACGACCTTGTTGAGCTTGAAAGCAACCAAAATGATTTGGAGCTTTTAAACAAAATCTTCCGTGGTGCCCATACAATGAAGGGTTCATCTTCATTCCTTGGGTTTAATAAATTAGCGGAGCTGACTCACCATGCTGAAGATATATTAAATAAACTCCGTAAAGGTGAAATGGTAGTTACCCGTGAAATTATGGATACTCTTTTAGAGTTTGTGGATAAAACAAAACAAATTATCAATGATATTGAAAATGGCACAGATTCTGCAGACTGTTCTTCTGTTATTGAAAATTTAAAATTAGCAAGTGAAGGCAAGCTTACTGCAACGGTAAAAGCAGCTCCAGCACCGCAGGCAGCTCAACCTGCTGCAGCACCTAAACCACAGCCACAGGCAGCACCTAAACAAGAAGCTGCAAAACCTACTCATCAGGCAACACAAGTTGAACAAACAATCCGTGTTGATGTAAGCCGTTTAGACTCTCTTGTAAATTTAGTTGGTGAGCTTGTTTTAAGTAGAAATATGCTTTCTCAGATTGCTGGTGAACTTGAAAATAAGTTTGAAAACGAATATCTTGTTGAGCAGCTTTTAGTAGCTACAAATGCAATAGGAATGAATACTACAGAATTACAGCTTGCAATTATGAAAACAAGAATGATTGCAATTGGTAAAGTATTTAATAAATTTCCAAGAGTTGTTCGTGATATTGCAAGAGATACTGGTAAAGAGATTGAATTAATCATAGCAGGTGAAGAAACAGAGCTTGACAAACAGGTAATTGAATCTATTGGTGACCCACTTTTACACATGATTAGAAACTCATGCGACCATGGTGTAGAAACTCCAGAAGCTCGTCTTGCAAAAGGCAAACCAAGAATGGGAACAGTAAATTTATCAGCATACCATGAAGGTAACCATGTTGTTATTGAAATCAAAGATGACGGTGCTGGTATGGACCCTGATAAATTAAAACGCAAAGCCATAGAAAAAGGTGTTATTACTGTTGATGAAGCAAACAATATGGATGATAAACAGGCTTTTTCTCTTATTTTTAAAGCGGGCTTTTCTACTGCTGAAAAAATTACAAATATTTCAGGTCGTGGCGTTGGTATGGATGTTGTCCGTACAAATATTGAAAAATTAAATGGTATTATTACTATTGATTCTAAAATAAATGAAGGTTCAATATTTTATTTAAAACTTCCATTAACACTTGCTATTATTCAAGCACTTCTTGTTGAAGTTGCAGGTGAGACATTTGCAATACCACTGGCATCAGTTGTTGAAACTGTTCGTATTACAAATGAAGAAATCCACTCATTTGAAGGCAGGGAAGTATTGAAATTAAGAGACAGAGTATTATCTCTTATAAGACTTGACGAAGCTTTTGCTCTTGATGAGCTTGAACAGGATGAAATATATGTAGTTGTTGTTGCACTGGCTGAAAAACAATTAGGCTTTATTGTTGATAAGTTAATTGGACAGGAAGAAATTGTTATTAAATCACTTGGTGATTATTTAGGTGGAAATCCTGGTATTGCAGGTGCTACTATTACTGGTGATGGTCGTGTTAGATTAATTTTAGATGTGGCAGGTGTCATTGAAGTTGCACAAAATATGCCTAGACGAATCAGAAACACTAAAAAACTTTCATCAAATAAACGCTCTAATGTTCAGACTGTATCTAAGAAAACAAATGCAGTAAAAGTATTAATATGTGATGATTCTTCAACAGACAGAAAAATCACTAAAAAAGTTCTTGAATCTCAGGACTGGATAGAAACAATTGAAGCACCATCTGGTAAAGATGCACTGAATATTCTTAGCAAAGACAACAGTATAGATTTGGTAATCAGTGATATTATGATGCCAGATATGGATGGTTTCAGACTTGCACGCAGTATAAGAGAAAAAGGTTATGATATGCCTGTAATTGCAATATCTGCTAGAATGGAGCCATCTGATAAGAAAAAGCTCACTACTTCTGGTGTAAATGCATTTGTATCAAAACCTATAAATCAGCAGCTGCTGCTGGATAAAATTGATGAGCTTATCTCTCAAAAAAATAACAACGGTTAGTTTTACTGTTGTAATATTATTAATCTTATTAGTTCAAGTTGCTGCAGCAAAGGTTTATATATATGAAGTAACCACTGCAGCAACTCGTTTTCAAACTGCATCAAAACTGCCGCCTGATGCTTTTTTATATTATAATGGCGGCTATGATGTAATATATGACCTTAAAGTAATTGCCACATATCCTGATGAAAAAATGGCTCAGGCATTAAAGGATTATAATCTTGAAGAAAATAACAGTAACAGTCTTGTTCACAATCCTGTTCCTCGCAACATACCCAAAAAACCATATTACTGGTGGAGATAATCTGTATGCTGCTACTTACGAGGAGCAGAATATGTATGAAGTTAAAATAGAAAATAATAAGTCAAAAGTTATTACAACTATCACAGTAATGGCTATGACAGAGCAGGATGCTTACAATAATGTAGCTTTAAACGGCTGGACTGTTATTGGTGTCAAACTTATAAAAGAAAGGCTGAAAGATGAATATACTCTTTCTACTGATTATATAAAAACAGAAATTCCAAATAAAATAGAGCTTGAAGATGCCATAGAAATACCTGCAGAAAAAGAGCCAGTAAAAGAAAACAATATGGTTGTTTCAAAAGAAAGCGGTAATAAAAATGTGGCAGACAATTTAAATCTTGTTCCTACTTCAAATGATTTAGAGTTAATATTAACAATCCATTTTCAGCTTGGTGATGTAGCACCAATATTTGATGATAAAATATCAGAATTATTTGACAGTCTGTCAAAGGATAGAGATTATGTGCTTTTTGGCAATGCAGATGATGTTGCAGTAGGCAGACATGCTACATATAGTAATAACTATGAGTTATCATATTTAAGAGCTGACCATATAAAAAAACTGCTTATTGAAAAAGGATATAATACCGATAAAATAAAAACAATAGGTTTAGGGACAAGCTATCCTTTGGAAAAAAACGATAAAAAAGGCAGCCTTAAAAACAGACGAGTAGAGATATATGGATTCAGAACGCAAAGCTAGGTATGAGCAGCTTTACAATATTAAACTTACTGATTTTTACAACTTTGTCAGTGAAGTTATGGGTGATTTTAATTACTCACTTCACAGAACTGTAAAAGATATAGATAATAAACGCCGTATAGAAATATGGGCATATCAAAGCCGTGAAGATCAGGCAGCAGTTGTTTGGATAGAGGTTGTAAAACCAGGGGAAATAGTAGATCCTTACATTACAACAGATGTTCTTAGGACAATGAATGATGAAAATGTTACCCGTCTTTTCTTTTTTACAAATGGTCAAATGGGTGTAGAAGAAAAAGAGGTTTTAGAAGGCTCTAATCACTTTGTTTTTGGAACAGATGAAATAGTTGAAACATTAATAGCCATAGATATGAAACGCTCTATTAAAGTAGTTCGTAAGCGTAAAAAAGTACAAGTGCCGTCTGCTATGGTATTAATTAAAAACTTCTTAAAAGCCAATAAAGTTACAAGGCGGGAAATTAAACTTAAAACAAGTGCTGTTCCAGAGCTTGCAGCTCAGTATTATAAACTTATCCGCAGAGTATTAAATGAAATAGACAGAATACCAGATATTAATGATATTCCAGCACAATCTAGGGAGCGTCTTAAAAAAATACAGTATGACCTGCTTCCAGAACTGTTAAAAACACCATATTATACTTTTACATACCAGTTTGTATATTTAAGAAACGCTCTTTTTTCTTTAATTGAATATACTATAATTTATATAGGAAATGTTATTGAATATGAAGCAGAAGACGATTTAAAGAAAAACAGAGAAGTAATAGAAGAAATTATGAGCAAACTTGATAATGTTGATGAAGAAGTATCAAATTACAAATCAGACTTAATGTTTACCTCTGAAAAAATAGCATTAAAATTAATAATATATTCAGCAGTTTTTAGTATTGCAGCAGTATTTATCA
>CAMWVK010000001.1 GCA_947177675.1 uncultured Mucispirillum sp. | reverse complement strand
CTGCTGCTATATCATACTGAGCCTTTTAGGCAAAAATATATAATATAAAAACTGCATTAAATATAACAAATTAAACTCTTGTTATTCCTCTGCGTGAAGATTCTTCTATAAAGTTTCTAAAAGTAACAACTTCATCAAACTGCTCTAATTCTTTTAACTTTTCTTTTGCAGCATCTAATGAATATGACCTGTCAAGAAATATTTTTAAAGCACGAGCAAGCTCTCGTCTTGCTTCGCTTGATACTCCACGCCTTTTCAAACCAACTACATTAAGTCCGGCAATTCTACCTTTAATTGGGTTTGCAGCAATACAGTATGGCGGCACATCTAATGATATATGGCTCATACCTGCAACCATTGCCATTGTACCAATATGAACACCCTGATGTATTCCTGCATAGCCAGAAATTAAAACATAATCATCTACATGAACATGACCAGGTATCATAGATGCTACAAGCGTAACATTATTTCCAAATTTACAGTCATGTCCAATATGTGATAAAGCCATAATTAAGCAGCCATTACCTATTACTGTTTTCCAGTCTTCTTTTGTTGTGGCTCTGTGTATTGGTGCAAACTCTCTTATAAGACAGTCTGTGCCTATTATCAATTTTGTATCTTCGTTTTTAAAGGAATAATCCTGCGGTGCACCACCCACATGTGCATTTGGTGCTAAAATAGTTCTATCACCTATTTCTGTATGACATTCTACAACAGCATTCATGCCTATTTTTACATTTTCACCGATTATACAATGTGGTCCTACATAAGCATTTCTGCCTATTTCAGCACTTTCTGCTACAATTGCACTTTTATGCACTTCTGCACTTGGGTGTATTGCCATATATTCCCCCTTATATTACTTTAATGCTGCAGATAATTCTGCTTTTACAGCTGTTTTATCATCAACTTTTGCACAAACATTAAACCACCAGATACCCATTTTTTGCTTAATAAATTCGGCTTCCAGTGTAAGTCTGTCCCCCGGTCTTACAGGGTGAGAAAATTTAACATTATTTATTCCTGTAAATAATGTTTTAAGTCCTTCTTTATATGTTCCATCATCTTTCATTTTTAAAATGCCAAATATACCAGAAATCTGAGCAAGTGCTTCAACTATTAATACTCCCGGCATAACAGGAAAATCTAGAAAATGACCATTAAAAAATTCTTCATTAACAGTAACATTTTTATAACCAACTATCTTATTCTCAGTTATTTCTGTAACTCTATCCACAAGTAAAAAAGGATACCTATGTGGAAGAATTTGCTTTATTTCATCTATTTCTATCACTCTATTTTCCAAGGTCTTTTACCCTCCGTTTTAATGCAGGCAGTTCTTGAAAGACTGCATGAGATTTAGCAAACTTGCCAAATTCCATACAAGGCGAGCCAAGATACATACCTTTTTTATCAATACTGCCTGGCACACCACTTTGACCGCCAAACATTGAGCCTGATGCTATTGTAATATGGTCTGCAAAGCCAACCTGACCACCTGCGACAATAAAATCTCCAGCCTTAATACTGCCACTGAAACCAACCTGACTAGCAATTAAACATGCTTTACCAAGATGAGTGTTATGTCCAACCATAACTAAATCATCAAGTTTTGTTCCAAAGCCTATTTCTGTTGAGCCTATTGTTGCCCTGTCTATACATGCATTTGCACCAACTTCTACAAAATCATGTAATATAACAGTACCTTTTTGTGGGATTTTTACAGGATTTTCACCCGGTATAAAACCAAAGCCATCTGCACCAATAACTGTACCAGCATGAATAATTACATTATTTCCAACAGTAACATTTTCATACAAAGTAACATTACCATAGATAATGCAGTTTTCTCCTATTGTAACATTATCACCTATAACTACATTAGGATAAATTTTTGTATTTTTACCAATATGAACATTTTTACCAACTGATACAAAATTATCTATATGGCATGGATTTTCAATAACTGCACTTTCATCTATTGCTGCAAATTTTGAAACATATTCTTTTACCTGCTCTGCTGGATAAATATAAGATAATATTTTCACAAGTGCATATCTTGTATCTTGGACTATTACTAACGGTTTATCTGTTTCAATATTTAAACCTTCTGCAACAATATATGCTGAAGACTTACCATCTTTTATATACTGAATATACTGTTTTGATGAAATTATACATATTGAGCCATTTTCCTGATTTTCTGGTGTAGAGAAACCAGTAATCTCAATATCTTCTCCTTGTAAGAAACCATCTAAAAGAGCAGCTATATTAGATAACTTAACTTTAATATTATGATGTGCCATAAAAAGCTTACCTTTTATTTAGTGCCTTTTTTTGACCATTTAATATCAAATCTTGAAATAATTTCTTTTGTTATATCAACAGCGGGGTTAGCATAAGCTAAAATACCTGGTTGAACAATAAATACTAAATCAAAACCTTTTTCTTTTGCATAATCATTGATAACTGGTTCAACTTCTTTTAAAACACTATCCAATTTTTTAGCCTGTGCTGTTTGAAATTCTGCCTGCAAATCTTTTTCAAGCCTTTCAAATTCTACACTTTTTCTATTTAATTCAAGGTTTTTGTCTTGTAATGCCGATGGAGAAAGAGAAGCTTTTTGATTATTAATGCTATCTGCTAATTTTTTTACCTCAGCTCTTTTTGTTTCTATTTTTTTCAAAGCAGCCTGTTCTAAACTTCTAAGTTCATCAATTAATTTTTGACCAGCTTTAGACTGGACAGTAACAGCCTGAACATCTATAATTGCTATCTTACCTTGAGCAAAAACAGTGTTAGCTGCTAAAAAGCAAAATAAAACTACTAATAATAAAGATTTTTTCATTGTATTCTCCTGTTTTTATATTGTAATTTATTTATTTTTACAAAATAATTTTAATAGTTATAGCACAATTCTTCTATACAGGCAAGTTTTTAGAATGTTCCACCAATAGAAAATTCAAATTTATATGGCTGTGCAGTGTCATGGGCTTCTCTATTAAGTTTGTAACCCCATTCAATTCTAAATGGTCCCATTGGTGTTACCCATCTTAATCCTACACCAGCAGTAAAAAGCGGCATTTTACCAAAATAGTTTTCTGTTTTAGTATCTACTGACTGCCCCATATCCACAAATACTACACCTTTTAATTTAATATCCTGTTTAATAGGGAAAATAAACTCTGCATTTACTTGATAGTATGCATCGCCACCATATCTATGACCGTCTTTATCAATAGGGCTTATATCGCCATAATCATAACCTCTAATACTATTAATACCACCAAGACGAAATCTTTCATCAACAGGCAGTGGCACACCTTCTTTAATAGATGTAATATAACCTGCTTCACCATGCAGCATAAAGCCTAGAGCTCCATTGAAAGCAAGTGGAAAATACTGAGTAGTTTCCGCTCCTATTTTAAAGAACTGAGCATCACCACCTAAGAAACTGCCTGCAAAATCAAAATAAAGCTGGCTTTTGTTTCCTCGTGTTGGGTCCATAGGGTTATCAAGACTGTTCCACATAATAGATGGAGAAAAGCTGTGGGTTTCAAGCATACCCTGCTGCTGCCTTACATAATAAGATGCATCATTTTGTATATCAAATATATCTACAGTATAAATGGAAAACCTGTAGTTCATAAAAAGTCTGCGTTTTATGATAGAGTGCCCTAAACGCAGTGCTCCACCAACAGAACGCCTGCTGTATTCATACCATTCCCTTTCAAGGGAAAATAAGTCTATACCAGCTGACACTGGCCAGTCAAAAAGCCATGGGTCTGTATAGCTGAAATAAAAGTCCATTCTTTCTTGAGATATTTCTGCCCTTAATGAAAGAGAATGTCCCCAGCCCATAAAGTTGTTACGAGATAACTGCACCATACCTAAAAGGCCGTCTATTGTAGAATAAGCAGCACCTAAACTAAATGTTCCTGTAGACTGCTCTTTAACTGTTACATCTAAATCTACAACATCTTTTGTAACATTTTTTTCAGCTATCTGAACATTTTCAAAATATCCTGTTCCCATTGTATTGGCTTTTGCTTCACGGATTAGACGGCTGTTATAAAGAGCTCCTTCCATTTGGTCAATCTGGCGTCTTATTACACGGTCATTTGTAACAGTGTTGCCTTTAATATTTATCCTGCCAATATGAACAAGGAAACTTTCTTCCACTTTATATGTAATATCAACTTCTTTTGTTTCATCATCAAGATTAATAACAGGCTCAATATTTGCATAAGCATAACCAATAGCCGTATATGCTTCTGTAAGTTTTGCAATATCTTCCTGATATTTGCGAATATTAAACACATCTTTTGGTTTTAAACTGATATATTTTGAAAGCTCATCTTTTGAAAGTTTTTCATTACCCATAATGTCAACAGAGCGGACAAAATACTGATCATTTTCCTGAACTCTGAAATAAAGGCTTGCTCTATCTGGTGCATCTTTTTCATATACTAATTCAGGGTAACCAACAGATACTTTTGCATAACCTTTTTCAAGATATAACATTCTGATTAATTCTCTATCTGCATCCATCATTTCCTGTGATATTTTACCACTGCTTGTAATAAACGACCAGAAACCACGCTCTTTTGTTGGAATAGCTGCAACTATTGCATCCCGTGTAATATTATCATTGCCATATATATATATATTATAAATTTTTGCTTTTGGTTTTTCTTCTATGTCAAAATAAATATCAACACTGTTTACTGTTCTTGGCTCTATTCTGAATTTAACCTGAGTGCCATATCTATTTTCTTCTTCATATACTGTTCTGATTTTTGAAAGAGCTTTTTCAAGACTTGAAAAATTTAAGACAGAACCCGTTTTAAAAGGGAAATCTTCCTTCAATTTAGAGTTTTTTACTTCTTTATTGCCTTTAAATATAATACTTCCTATAATAGGCATTTCTTCAAGTATATATGTTAAAACAAATTTATCACCATCAACGGATAAATCGCCATCAATATTTAAGAAAAGACCTGTGCCATATAATTTTTTTATACTTTGATTAAATTCTTTAATATCAAACTCTTTACCTGCTTTTATAAGATATGGAGTTATTCTTGTATCAGGTATGCGTTTATTTCCTTCAAAACGAACTTCATCTATAACAGCAGCATAGATGAGATTTATATTAAAAGATGTTATTGCAATAACAGCCGTAAAAAAAATAAGGCATATTCTTTTCATAATTATAATTATTGCTCCAGTAAGTTTAAAATCTCTTTTATTCTTAAATATTTGGCTCTTGATAAACTTTTATTTGCTACAAGCCTTGCTGTTGATTCCATAATAGTTTCTACTTCACAAAGACCATTTTTCCGCATTGTTTCACCAGTTGATACTAAATCTACAATCAAATCAGAAAGCCCTGCAATTGGTGCAATCTCTATGGAGCCGTAAAGTTTAATAATATCTACCATAATACCTTTTTTAGCAAAGTATTCTTTAGTTATATGTGGATATTTTGTAGCAATTTTCATATTTTGTCTGTAAGAATTATCTTTGCCAGCAATACCAGCAGAACAAAGCCTGCAGTATCCAAACCCTAAATCCATAAACTCATAAAGGGGACTTTTGCTTTCTGCAAGCACATCTTTACCTGCAACACCAAAATCTGCAGCACCATATTCTACATAAGCAGGTATATCTGTATTTCTAATTAAAAGAAAGCTTATATCATTTTCTTCATCTGTAAAAATAAGTTTTCTTGAATTAAAATCTACAACATCATTTCTACAGATGCCTTTTTTTATAAATAATTCAAGAGTTTCTTCTGCCAGTCTGCCTTTTGGCAAAGCTATTCGTATTGTATTACTCATTATCTTCTATCCTGATTATTCTTGCACCAAGACTGTTAAGTTTTTTCTCAAAACCCTCATAGCCTCTGTCTAAATGATATATTCTATGCACAGAACTTGTATGGTCTGCCATAAGTGCCGCAATAACAAGTCCTGCACTTGCTCTTAAATCAGAAGCCATAACTGGTGCACCACTAAAATTTGGAACACCTTTTACCACAGCATTTGAATCATTTAACGATATATCTGCTCCCATTCTTTTAAGTTCTGGAACATGCATAAATCTGTTTTCAAAAATAGATTCATTAATTACTGATACACCATCACTTTTAATCATTACTGCCATAAACTGAGCCTGCATATCAGTTGGAAAAGCAGGATATGGTGCTGTCTGAACATTAACTGCTTTTATTTTTCCATTCATTTTTGCATTAATTGTTTCTTCATCAATAATATTTATTTCAAGCCCTGCAAGACGAAGTTTTTCTATAACAGCATCAAGAGCATTTACTGGACATTTTTTTAGTGTAATATTGCCTCCCACACCTGCTGCTGCACATAAAAATGTGCCAGCTTCAATTCTATCTGCCATAACTTTATGGTCAGCACTGTGCAGTTTTTCTACACCATGTATAGTAATTGTATTTGTGCCGTCACCTTCAATATGAACACCCATTTTACGAAGAAAATCTGCTAAATCCTGCACTTCTGGCTCTTGGGCAGCATTTTTTAATATTGTAGTGCCTTCAGCTATTGCTGCAGCCATCATAATATTTTCTGTACCTGTAACTGTAACTTTATCAAATATGATTTCTTTGCCTGTTAATTTCTTACATTCTGCAAATATATAACCGTCTTTTACTTCTATTTTTGCACCCATTTTTTCAAGAGCTGCAATATGTAAATCAACTGGTCTTTCTCCAATTGCACATCCGCCGGGAAGTGATACTTTTGCCCTGCCTTTTTTTGCAAGCAGCGGCCCTAATACTAAAATAGAAGCACGCATTGTTTTCACAAGCTCATAAGGTGCTTCAAATTCTTCACTATCATTATTTGTTAAAACAGCACTGTTATTTTCAAAACTAGAATCTATACCAACATTTTTAAGAAGTTTGAACATTGTTCTTATATCTCTTAAAGCTGGTATATTGCATATATGGTATGAGCCTGCTGCTAAAATTGTTGCAGCAAGAATAGGCAGTGATGAATTTTTTGCACCGCTTATTACTACTTCTCCATGTAATGCTTGACAGCTTTCTATAATAAGTTTTTCCATTAAATACCTCTTTTACTGTTTTTAACTATAATTACTCTATCATTGCCGCTGTAATCTTTAACACATTCTGCATAAAGGTTATATGCAGCAGCATAATCAATCACACTGGGTGCCTGATATGCTCCTATTTCAAAAAATATTACTCCGTTACTTTTACACAATATTTCAAAATTACTCAATATTTTTTTATAAAAAACAAGTCCATTATCTTCTGCAACTAAAGCATGATAAGGTTCTTTTTTTACTTCTTCCTGCAAGAAGCAATATTCATTTTCTGCTATATATGGCGGATTGCAGACTACTATATCATATTTTTTTTCAGTAGTATAGTTTAATATATCACTGCACAAAAATTCTATATTTTTTATAATATTAAACTTTTCTGCATTCTGTTTTGATACGGCTAATGATTTTTCATCTATATCTAAAAGTGTTAAAAAAGATATATTAATCTCATGCATAAGAGTTAAACCTATTGCTCCGCTTCCTGAACATATATCAATAAGCTCTATCTTTTCTGCATTTTTATATCTTTTTATTACTTCTTCCACTAATATTTCAGTTTCTACTCGTGGTATAAGAGTGTTACGGTTTACTATAAACTCTCTGCCGTAAAATTCACGCCTGCCTGTTATATATGCACATGGCTCTTTATTTTCAAGCTGATATAATATATGTTCTGCCCTATCATCATCTATTTCTTTATCACTGGCATATTTTGCCTCTGAATAATCAATATTAAGCATAAATGCAATTAAATCATAAATTTGAGAAAAGGGCAGATTATATTTTTCTACCCTTTTTATAAACTGGTTTGCAGTCAAAATTATAATCCAGCACTTTTTAATCTTTCAGCCTGGTCATAAGCAGCCAGTGCTTCTAAAATTTCTTCCAGTTCACCTTCCATTACTTTATCAAGGCTGTAAACTGTTAAATTAATCCTGTGGTCTGTAAGCCTGTTTTGCGGAAAGTTATATGTTCTTATTCTTTCAGAACGGTCGCCTGAGCCAACCTGCAGTCTTCTTTCTTCAGAACGCTCCGTTTCTGCTTTCCTGATTTCTTCTTCCAAAAGCCTTGATTTTAATAATTTCATTGCTTTTTCTTTATTTTTAATCTGGCTTCTTTCATCCTGACATGTAACTACTATATTTGTTGGCAGGTGAGTAATACGAACTGCTGAGTCAGTTGTGTTTACATGCTGACCACCTGCACCGCCAGAACGATATACATCAATACGCAAATCTTTTGGTTCAATCTGCACTTCCACATCATCTGCTTCAGGAAGAACTGCTACGGTGCAGGCAGAAGTATGTATTCTGCCTGAAGATTCTGTATCTGGAATACGCTGAACACGGTGGCCGCCACTTTCATATTTTAATTTGCTATATACTGATTTTCCACGGATTGCAGCAATTATCTCTTTATAACCGCCAACACCAGTTTCATTCATTTCAACAATTTCAAATTTCCACCTGTTAAGTTCGGCATATCTTGTATACATTCTAAAAAGGTTTGCAGCAAAAAGTGATGCTTCATCGCCTCCTGTTCCAGCTCTTATTTCAAGATATATATTTTTATCTGCATAAGGGTCTTTTGGCAAAAGAAGAAGTTTTAATTCATGCTCTAATAAAGGGATAGTTTCTTTTGCTTCCTCTATTTCCATTTCTGCAAGCTCTTTTAATTCTTTATCATCACCTTTTAATATTTCTTGAGCATCTTCCACTGCCTGTTTGACTTCCTTTAATTTTAAAAAAGTCTCTACAATAGGTTTTTTTTCAGCATGCTCTTTTGAATATTTTGCAAAAGCTGTCTGGTCTTTTAATATTTCAGGGTCTGAAAGCATATTTGTTAATTCGTCATATCGTGCAGCTACTTCCTCTAACTTATCATACATATTCTTTTGTCTCCTAAATTAATTACAATATTCTACATTATCAGGCTTTTGATATGTTTCATCTTCATCTTTTCTTAATGCCTCTTTAATAGAAACAATAGCAACTTCAAGCATAGAATCATCTGGCTCTCTTGTAGTAATACGCTGCAGCCAAAGTCCTGGTGCTATTAATATTCTAACTATAAAATTATCTGCATATTTTCCGCTTAATTTAAGTATTTCATAACTAATGCCTGCTATAAGGGGCAGAAAAATAACCCGTGAGCCAAGTTTTATTAAAAAGTGAGAATCTTTTGGAATTAATGAAAATACAAAAATAGAAACAATTAATACAATAAGCAGAAAACTTGTTCCGCATCTTGGGTGAAATCTGCTCATTTTTCTTGCATTTTCAACTGTTAATTCCTGACCTGCTTCATAAGTAAATATACACTTATGCTCTGCTCCATGATAAGAAAATACTCTTTTTATATCTTTCATCTGGGATATAATTAATAAATAAAGCACAAAAAATATTATTCTTAAAACACCATCAACTAAATTAAACACTAAAAATGAATGCTCAATAACAGGAAATAGCTTTTTAGATAATTCTGTAAGCTGCAAGGGCAGGTATAAAAACAACACTACACCTAAAAGCAGACCTAATGCCATTGAAAAAAGTGTTTCTAATTTAGATGATTTGCCCTCTTTTTCAAATTCGTCAGGCATTGCTTTTTCTGCTGAAAAATTTAATGCTTTTATACCTAATACTAATGCATCATAAAGACCTATTAAACCACGAAGAATAGGTTTCTTTAAGATTTTATTAGAATCAAGCTTTATATCATCTCTTTTAACTGCAATCGTGCCGTTAGGCTGGCGAACAGCTATTACAAACTTGCTGGGGGCTCTCATCATAACACCTTCAATAACAGCCTGTCCTCCTATATTCTTTTTTTCTTCACTCATTTTATTCACCTTTTTATTATTTTATTAAATATACTGCCTGTTTTTTACAATTTCTTAAAATTAATCTAAATATTAGCTGATTTAACACAATAATAAATACCTTTTTTACAAAAAGACATTTTTTCTTCAAGAATAATAATATGAAATGGATAAGGGACGCTAATGTTTTTTAAGAGCGGCAATACGCTTGCGGACAAGTGCAGCCTGACCACAGGTAAATTTTCCTTCTGTGCAGCCTTTATTTACACATCCTGGACCTGCTTTTTCAAATACAGCAGGTGCTGTATCATAACATAAAGCAAGCATTTTATCAGAAAGCTCTCTTATTTCCCACTGAGCTCTGTTACATGATCTGAGTGCAAAAAAATGTAAAAGCTCTCTTGCATTCATTGTAACAATGATTTTTGTTTCACATGCATTAGGCAGAACATACCTTGCATCTTCTGCAGGAATATTAAGTGCAGAAAGTTTATCATAACATTCTGCAATCTCTTTCATAGCATTATTAAAAATTTCAAGAGCCTCACTGTTTTCTTTAACAGTGTGCGGTATAATATATGGAAACTCTGCACCTGCTTTAACATAACGCTGAGATTTTTGCGAATAGCTTGCAAGCCTGTGACGGACAAGCTGATGAGTTAAGGCACGAGAAACTCCTTCTATGCCAAAGGAAAAAGAAATATGCTCAAATACAGAAAAATGACCCATACTAATTAATTTTTGTATAAAATCAGTCTGCTCCGCACCAGACACTTTTTCCTGTAAATCAGGAAGCTCTGCTCCAGAGTAGCAAAGTTTAGCTGCCAGTGCTACTATCATTTCAGGCTCTGCATTGTGTTGCAGAAGTTCTACTTTTAATTCTGTATTTTTTTGCATTTAATTTCCTGCTTACTGCTAATAAAATAATATAAATACAGCTTATGTGGTTATAAGCTGTAATTATATATAATAAGCTATTTTTTGCCTTTTTTATCAGATTGTTTTTGTGCCTGTTCGTATTTACGCATAAATTTTTCAACTCTGCCAGCAGTATCAACAAATTTTTGTTTACCTGTATAGAATGGATGGCAGTTAGAGCAAATTGCAATAGCCGTTTTAGTAGTAGTAGAACGAGTTTTATGCTCTGCTCCGCAGGCACATTTAAATACTACTTCATGATAATCTGGATGAATTCCTTGTTTCATTATTAGGGCTCCTTATTATATTTGACGGTTTCTGACCGTCATAGTCCTTATAAAATAGTAGATATTTCTAGCATAATATATTATAAATTTCAAGAGATTTTTTAAGCAGCAGTTAAAAATAAAAAAACATTAACTTCCCAGTTTTTTCACCTTTGCCGATGCCTGTTTTTTCATATTTTCTGGTGATGCACTGTTATTGATTATATATTGATACATTTCAACTGCATCACTGTTTTTTCCCTGTTCTTCAAAACACAGTGCTGCATGATAAGCAGAACTTACATCAGCTGGATTTGCAGTCATTGCATCTTTATAAAATTTAACAGCAGCATCATACTGACCCTGCGACTGCTCATAATAACCATTGGCAAATAATATATATGATGATTTTTCTAATGTATTTGCATACTGAAGTAATTTATTGCTTTCAAGATAATATTTAGAATTAATCATGCTGACAGCTAATGAGCTTATTAATTTAGCATCAGTCATACCGTTTCGGACAGCTACTTGAAATGCCATATTAGGATTTTTTAATTCTAAATACATATTTGCAATATTTGCTGATAACACATCATTTTTATTTAATGCAAAAGCATTTGTATAATACTCTATAGCTCTTTCATAACTACCTTCGTTTTTTGCCTTATTGCCAGTTGTTACATACTGGTTATATAATGAAACAGTGCTTGCAGAAACTGTGCCTGCAGGGTCTTTTGTTTTTATAGCTTTTACTTCTGCTATTTCTGATTTATCTGCATAATCTTTTACACTGTTTTTATTAAGTGATGCCTTTTGCTTCTGTTCTGCATAATTTTCCTGTATCAACTGTGCATTTTTTAAAGCACGAGCTTTTTCCTCATCTACCTGCTTTTGAGTGTATTCATTAGCTCTTTTTAATTGTTCCTGACTAATATCTCCTGCTGCAGCATTACTACTTAAAACTTGAGTTTCAGATACATTATCTTTTTTTCCTGCTGCAGGTTTATTATTCTGTATATTATTTTGAACTGGTTCAGCAGTATTATTTTGTGCTGGTTGTTCTGCTGGTTGATTATTTACTGGTGCAGTCTGCGGTGTTAATATAAAAAGCTGATTTGCAGGAATAATATTAACAGGTCCCTGCTTGGCTTGAGTTTTACTGTTTTCTTTCTTAACACCAATATCCTGACGGCTGTCAGGCATAGATGACATTGACTCCTGAATTTTTCTTTCCTGTATATTATTAAGCGGTTGAGAATTTACTGCTTTCCCAATCTGCTGATTTTGAACAGATGCAGGTTTAGCTGTATCTGCTGCTGGAGCACTTATATTCTGCTGACTTACTTTCTCATCTGGATTATATGGCTTACCAAGAGACTGGACTGTATCATCATTATTTGCATCCTGTGCTGGCTGTTGATTATTTGATATAATACCAGCCTGTTTCATGAGAGTATTATCTTCTTTATTAATAAAATAAATTGTAGCAGCACCAATAACTGCTATTAAAATGATACTTACTATAATGAAACCTTTTAATGGTGCTTTATGACCATTAATATCCTTTATTTCTGCATTTTTAACAAACTCCTGATATTTTTTAGTATCTATAACAGCATTACGCAAAGCAGGCGGTGCCATCATTTTATCATCATTTTCTTCACTACTCTGTCCTTTTTTCATTTTATTAAGAGTATCTGTAATAAGACTCATTAATTTTCTCCATATATTAATATAATCTTTAATTAATATATGTAATGAATATAAATTGCAAGCATTTTATAAGAAAATACACTTATTTTTTACATGATAAGAAAAAATGTATAACAATTAATTTTAGTATTAAATAATACGATATATAAAAACGCTACCTGCATAAGCAAATAGCGTAATATATATAAACAGTGATATTTTTACAAAGCTATTCTGCCCCATTGTATATTTTACAAGAGGAATAATAAAACATATAGGGCAAAGATAAACAATATAGTAAAAATGAATACCCGCTGCGATTAGCGTTTTGAGTATTGGTCGCTTTTTCTTGCTTTTGGTTTCCCATATTTTTTTCTTTCAACCATACGAGAATCCCTTGTCATAAAGCCTGCTTTTTTCATTTCAGAACGAAATTCTGGATTAAATTGTTCTAAAGCTCTTGCAAGACCATGACGAACAGCACCAGCCTGACCAGATTTACCGCCGCCTGCTACTGTGATGTATAAATCAAATTTGCCTTCCTGATTTAATAAAGCAAGTGGCTGCAAAACGATTTGACGAAGTGTCATACGCTCAAAGTATTCTTCAAGTGTTTTATTGTTGATTTTAATATCACCTTTTCCCGGTTTGATAAAAACACGGGAAACTGATGTTTTTCTTCTACCTGTTCCGTAGTTATAGTTAGACATATTCAAACTCCTTCTACATTTCTACTTTTACAGGCATTTGAGCTGCATGAGGATGCTCTGCACCTGCATAGATTTTTAATTTTTTTATCATTTTACGACCAAGACGAGTTTTAGGAAGCATTCTTTCTACTGCAAGACGAATAATTTCTTCTGGTTTCCTGTCCATCATTTCAGCATAAGAGCGTTCTTTAATACCGCCAAGATAACCTGTATGCCAGTAATACTTTTTATCTTTTGATTTAAATTTACCTGTTGTAGCAATTTTATCAGCGTTAACAACAACAACAAAATCACCAGTATCTATAGATGGTGTATAGATAGGTTTATTTTTTCCCATAAGGGTCATAGCAATTTTAGAAGCCAGTCTGCCTAAGATAACATTTTCTGCATCGTAAAGATACCATTTTTGTTCAAAGGAACCTGGTTTAGCCCATGTTGATTTCATAGTTTATAAATCCTCATTCATTCGTTAGATTTTTTTAAATAAAATATTAAACATTGTCAAGAGAAAACATTACATTCTCCCTTATTTTCCTAATATAACATTAGAAACCTTTTTTCCTTTCTCTAATACGAGTAGCTTTACCGCGTAATGCACGGAGATAGAAAAGTTTAGCCCTGCGAACACGACCAGCTTTTTTAAGCTCAATACTGTCTATTCTTGGTGAATATAATGGGAAAGTTCTTTCTACACCAACATCACCAACAATTTTACGAACTGTAAAAGTGCTGCCTACGCCTCCTCTATGGATTCTAATAACAACGCCTTCATAAGGCTGAACACGCTCTTTGTTACCTTCTACGATGCGGAAGTTCACACGAACAGTATCGCCTGAACGGAATGATGGCACATCTTTTGCCATATATTCTGACTCAACCGCCTCGATGATTTTGTTTTTCATTTTATTCCTCCTGAAATATGTTATATTTCTGTAATTCTATCAAGAAGTATTGCAACAGCACTGCGGACTGATAAATGGTTGAATTCTCCAACTCCCTCTATAGGTTCCACAATATAATCTGCTGTTTCAAGCACTTCATCAGCAAAGCCCCAGCCTGTACCAAATATTAATAAAACCGGCTGTTGCTCAGCTTTTACACCTAACTGCCTTGCTGTAATTGTTGCCCTGTCAGTCTTGGCAGTTGTTGCCACAACTAATGGACGCTTTTTATGGCGTTTTTCAATATCAAGTATGCTTTCAGAAAAACTTTCCTTTAACTCAGTATGAGAAAAAGCTTCCATCCTGTTAGGGTTATAGGTAGAGCCAAAACCATCCATCCAGTGATTAATTACTCTTGAAGCTATCTCCCTTTGAGCTTCTATTGGTGTAACTATATAATATTTTTCTACACTATATGTTCTACAGCTGCGGGAAATATCGTGCAAATCTAAATTTGTTACAGCTGTTGCAACTATATCCCCTTGTTTATCTCTCATTGGGTAATGCATTAAAGCAACATTCAGTTTAAGTTTTTTACTTAAACCGCGTTTCTGTTCTGCACATATTTTTTTTCTGCTTTCTATATCCAACAGAGAAATATCTAATAAATCCGGTCTGTTTTTTTGAGTAATCTCTAAAGCTTTCTCTCTTCGCCATTTTAAAATTTCTGCATGGTTGCCCTGAGTAAGCACATTCGGCACTTTCAGACCTTTATATTCAACTGGGCGTGTATAGTGTGGATACTCAAGCATCCCCGTAGTGAATGATTCATCATCTGCACTTGTTTCATCTCCAAGAACCCCCGGGACTAAACGGGCAATGGAATCTATTACAGTGATTGCAGCAAACTCACCACCGGTAAGTATAAAATCACCAATAGACAGCTCCATATCTACAACAAGCTGCCTTACACGCTCATCTACTCCTTCATACCTGCCACAGATAAATGTTATATTATCATAATCTGTGGCAAATTTTTCAGCTGCCTTTTGGTTAAACTTTACACCGCGTGGGTCTAAAAGCACAACAAAGGTATCTGATTTTTCTTTCAGAGCAGTTACAGCCTCATATATAGGCTCTGGCTTCATTACAAGCCCTGCACCACCACCATACTGATAATCATCAGTAACTAAATGACGACCTTCGGCATAATCCCTTAAATTAACAGGATTAATGCTGATAATTCCTTTTTCTACAGCCTTTGATAAAACACCCTGCTTAAATACAGATTCTATCATTTCAGGAAAAATAGTTATTACATTATAAGTCTTCATATACTAACCCCTGCTCTGATACAACTATGTATTTATTATCTGTATTTATTTCATGCACATGGTCTTTATTATTAGATATAAGTGCATATCTGCCGTCATGTAATGCTATGCGAAATATGTCAGTAGAACCTGACTCCATAACATCTATAAGCCTGCCAATCTCTTTTCTGTCTGATAAGATAACTGGAAGATTTTCTATTTCAAACCAGTAAACTTCGTCATCATTTGCTTTTGGCAGCATATCTTCTGTAATAGATACATTGAACCCTTTCAACTTTGCTGCATCACATTCAGAAGTAATTCCTTTAAGGCGGACAATCAAAAGATTGTTATGCTCCCTGATATCTTCAATTTTCAAAGACCTTTTTAACTCATTATTTTGAGTTAATAATAAAAATTCCATCTGGCTGAAAAGTTCAGGATGGCTTGTATTTGGTTTAATTTTAAGCTTGCCCTCAAGCCCGTAAGTCCCTGCTATTCTGCCTATGGAAATAAATTTCATATAATATCTGCTGATAAATGCTATTCAACTATTTCTAAACCGTATCGTTCGCCTTTGCGAGCAGAAGCTGCAGCTAATATTGAACGGATAGATTTTGCTGTTCTTCCCTGTTTGCCAATAACTTTACCTAAATCGCTTTCAGCAACATAGAGTTTTAACACTTTACCTTTTTCATTTTCCCCTTCTTCAATTTTAACCTGCTCAGGGAATTCTACTATTGATGTAACAATATAATTAACTAATTCTTTCATACTTATTTTCCAGCTTTTACTTTATTTTCTGCAAATTTTTTGATAATGCCTAATTTACTCATAAGGCTTTTAGCTGTATCAGTTGGAATTGCACCTACTGATAGCCATTTTAATGCTTTTTCTTCGTCAATTTTTAATTCAGTTTCATTTGGTAATGGATTATATGTACCAATAACTTCAATAAAAGCACCATCGCGTCTTGTTCTTGAATCTGCAACTACTATACGGTAGAATGGACGCTTTTTACGACCCATACGCATCAATCTAATTTTTGTTGCCACTTATGCCTCCTAAATTATATAGACTTTGGTCTATTTTTTATTTATTCTAATTTTATTAAAATTTTGGACTAACCCAAAAACTTCAACCATATTATACTGACAGGCGAATAACAGCCTCTGCAACTATGTAATACTGAGCCAGTTGACTTACACCAGTGCAGAAAAAACTGTATTCAAAAAAATTCATTTGTTATTAAAGCTCTTAAAACTTCATACCTTTCATTATTTTTGCCAAATCTTTCATATTCATATCTGGAGTTTTACCACCAACTTTACGGTTTACTTTTTTTATCATTTTATTCATATTAGTAAGCTGGTCTATTAATTTATTCACTTCATTAACTGAAACACCAGCACCACGAGCAATACGCTTTTTACGACTGCCATTTAAAGCATCCTGTCTTGTTCGTTCTCTTTTTGTCATACTGTATATGATAGCCTGTGTGTGTTTAATACGCTTTTCATCAATATCTGCACTATTTATTTTTGGAAGCCCTGGTATCATTTTTAATATGCTTTCAAGAGAGCCCATTTTATTCATCATAGAAAACTGCTTTAATATGTCGTTATAATCAAGACCTGTTTTAATCTTGTCTGCCATACTTTCAGCTTCTTCTATATCAATAACTTCCTGAGCACGCTCAACAAGAGATACAATATCACCCATACCTAAAATACGGGAAGCCATTCTATCAGGATGGAAAAGCTCAAATTCGTCTGGCTTTTCACCTGTTCCTATAAACATTAAAGGCTTGCTGGTTGCATATCTTATTGATAGTGCAGCACCACCTCTTGCATCACCATCTGTTTTTGTTAAAATAACACCAGTAACTTCAAGACGGTTATTAAATTCTGTTGCAGCATTAACTGCATCCTGACCTGTCATAGCATCTGCAACAAAAAATATATAATGTGGTGCAATTGCTTTTTTAATATTTTCAACTTCCTGCATAAGTTCTTCATCAATATGAAGTCTGCCTGCAGTATCCACTATTACAACATCTTTTGCAGCTTTTTTTGCATACTCTAAACCATCACAGACAATTTTTACCGCATCTTTTGAAAATTTATCAACATATACATCTATATTTAAATTTTTACCTAAAACTTCCAGCTGGTCAATAGCTGCAGGTCTATAAATATCTGCTGCAATTAATAATACATTTTTACCATCTTTGGCAAAATATCTTCCAAGTTTACCTGCACTTGTAGTTTTACCAGAACCCTGTAAACCTGAAAGCATTATGATTGTAGGTGGTATAGGCTGTAATGGGAGTGACGGCTCATAATCTTTACCGCCAAGAATATCCACAAGATTATCGTGAATAATTTTGATAAACTGTTGAGCTGGAGATACACTTTTAATAACAGATTCACCAAGAGCAGCTTCCTGCACTCCTGATACAAATGATTTCACAACTTTATAGTTAACATCCGCTTCAAGTAAAGCCATGCGAACCTGCTTAACAGCTTCTGCAATATTCGCTTCACTAATGCGGGCTTCCCCTTTTAAGCGTTTAAAAACACTGGAAAGCTTTTCATTTAAATCCGCAAACAAGTTTCAATCTCCTGCGTCCTATTCTTTTGTTTAAAAATATCCCTGAAAAATATTCAGGGATATTCTTTATATATAACTTTAATTGATTTGTCAAGTGAAAAAAGCAGAATTTAATATAGTTGTAAAATCTAAAAATATGTTATTTTTCAGAACTGCTTGAAGCATTTTCAATTTCATCTGCTAAATGATCATCTGCAAGCTCTTTATTTTCTGCCAAGAAACTTTCAAGCTCTTTTTGTGTAACTCTAACAGCAAGACCAACAATCTCATCCATTTTTTCGCCTTTCTCTTGAGAGTTTTCTATAGCTTTTGTCATAATTTTCCAGAAAAAAGTATCTAGATTTTTAACTCCACTAAGAAAAGTATTATTAACTTCACCTTTTGTCTGATTCATATATGGAATAATCACTGCCTGTGCAGTATGAGTGAAAAATTTAAAATCTTCATCTGATGGACTGATACCTTTTGAAAATTCATCTATAACAGAATACATACCATCTCTAAATGATGTAATTTGAGAAGCAATATCCCAGAAAGCTTTTGCAGTGTCTTTTGCACGACTTCCACCAAGTTTTGTGTCAAGTTCTGCCACTGTCTGTCTGATAGGAAACATTACATTATCATACTTATCAACAATAGTCTGCACAGGAATAACACTGCCTTTTCTAACATTACCTGTAACAATTGTAAGCACTGCATTGTATTTTACATATACCCGTGTGCCGTTTTCCATAGCAATGTCTGTTAATGCACTTATCATTTTACCAAAAGCAGATGCATCTATCGCTTCAAAAAATTTACGCATACGCAAAAGAGCAAGCTTTGTATCCTTCATAAAAGGAATAATCTCTTTTATATATTCTCGCTGTAATTTATTAATTGATTTACCCATTACATATTCAAAATGATGCAGTTTATCTCTGAAATCATTAAGTTTGGTATAAATAATCTTCGCTTTTGCATTTACAGAATACTGCTGCATTAAAAAAAACCATTTATCAAGATAATTTTTGATAGTTTTTAATGTTGTTCTAGGAACAATAGATTTTGCTTCCTGATCTTCAGAAACATACATTGCAAACTTTTCTTTATGCATTGGAAAATAGTTTGTTTTAGCCTCTAAACATGTTTGACCGATACGCTCCATATAAATAGCTGATACTGTTGTAAGTTTATGGGCAAGAGCACCTTCTTCAGAATCGCCAAGTTTATTAAAAGCATCATCCATAAGTTTAGATATTTCACCAAGTTCATCAAGAAAATTACGCCTTGCTTCTGTTTTTTTATCAGCTGGGTCAATGCCTGCAACCCCATCTATCAGCTTTTCATAACTAGGGTTATCTTTTAAAAATGCAACAAGCGACATTCTTAAACCTTTTCTAACATTACCATATTTAGTTTCAAGCTCTTTACATTTCATAGCTTTTAACACTTCGTCTGCTATCATTGCCATAAATCATAACCCCTGATTAATAATATAAATATTACTACTTTCATAGATTATCAATTTTTTTATATCTATGCAATAAAAATATAATATTTTTCATATATTATTTTACTAAGTTAATTTTTATATTTATTAACAATGCTTTATAAAAAAAGCCTTCGCTTAAAACGAAGGCTTGTAATATAAACCATTTATAACAAGTTAATTTAAGCTTTGAGTGCCGAAAGTGCCGTCTGCTTTTTTAATTACTTCTAAAAGGAATGGCTCTTTAATAGCACTGCCTGTTGCATCAATAGACATTTTACCAGTAATACCTTCAAAGTCTTTGACTTCCATAAGTTTTGCTCTTATAGCATCTCTTTGAGAAGCATCTGAACAGTCTGTAACATTAGCAGCTTTCATAGCTTCTGCAAGTAAGTATGCAGCATCATAACCTTGAGCAGAGAAAGTGTCTGCTTCTTTGCCTTTTGCAAGCATTTTAGTTTTAAAAGACTGGATATTAGGGCTGTCTATTTCAGCAAAAAAAGCAGTAAAAAACATAGCACCGACTGCAGCATCACCTGCAATAT
This sequence comes from uncultured Mucispirillum sp., assembly GCA_947177675.1. GTDB lineage: Bacteria > Chrysiogenota > Deferribacteres > Deferribacterales > Mucispirillaceae > Mucispirillum. The sequence goes on along the minus strand of CAMWVK010000001.1, from coordinate 4,128 downwards.
TCCATAGGTCTGGTGACTGAAAGCCATCGCCCCCAACAAGCGGAGCTTTTAAACCTTGAGTCTGTTTAGCTAAAAGAAGTCGTGCAGCTTCCTGATAATATCCTGTAAATATTACTGCATCCACATCGCTGTTTTTAATAGAAGTGATTTGTGCAGAAACATCAGTATCTCCATCATTAATTGACTGTTCCATTACAACTATGCCGCCAGTATTTTTAACTGCATCTCTAAAAAAGTTTGAAAGACCAACAGAATATTCATTATTAGTAGATGTAATAAGGGCAATTTTTTTAAAACCTTTATTATGCACTAAAAATTTTGTTAAACTTAATGCACCATCAGAATCTTGTAATGTGTTGCGGAAAGCAAACGGAATATGCTCATATCCGTCACCACTTCTTCTTTCCGTAATATGCTCTGCTGTTGCACCAGTAGAAATTGCAACTGTGCCACCGCTGTTTGCTAACTCTCTCATAGCTAAAAAGCTGCCTGATGTAATTTCTCCAATAATAGCACAAGAATTCTCTTTTAAAAGACGCCTTGTTAAGTTTACTGCATCAGTTTTTTCGCCACGGCTGTCATAATGGGCAAATTTAATTTGTCTGCCATTTATGCCGCCATTAGCATTAATTTCTTCAAAAGCAATTTGAGCTCCCAAAACTGTTTTAGAGCCATAATCAGCAATAGGTCCTGTTTCAGGATTTTGACCACCTATTATTAATACATTAGCATCTTCTGCAGCATTATTATTACCTGCTTTTTTGCAGCCTGAAATTGATAATACTGCAATCACAGATAAAACTGTTATTAATAAAAGTTTTTTAAAAGACATAATCTTCCTCCATTTATTTCCCATAATAGCTTTATATAATAAATTGCTTATAAAATAAATACAAGTAAAAAATTTATTTTTTAAATATTTTGTATTGAAATAGATAAAATTATATAGTAAATATTTTCAATGAATATATTATTACATCAATGCTGCGGGCCATGCTCTATATACCCTGTTATTACTATGCAGGCTCAAGGTCATAATATTATAACTTATTTTTTCAACCATAATATACATCCTGTTCAGGAATATTATAAGCGTATGGAAGGAGCTGTGCTTGTTTCAAGGCATTATAATATTAAATGTATAGTAGAAGATTATTATGGTTTAGTAGAATTTTTACGCCAAAATGCTTATCATGAAAATGAACGCTGCAAATACTGCTACGAAAAAAGACTTTTAAAAACTGCAGAAAAAGCAAAAGAATTAGGAATGGATGCTTTTTCATCAAGTCTTTTATACAGTAAAATGCAAAATCATGAAGCTATAAAAGAACTGGCAGAAAATGCAGCAGAAAAATACAGGATACCTTTTTATTATTATGATTTTAGAAAAGGCTGGCAGGAAGGCATAGATATTTCAAAAGAGCTTGAAATATACAGACAAAACTACTGCGGCTGCATATATAGTGAAGAAGACAGGTTTTTAAACCAGCTTTCAAAAAAATATGCTAAAAAATATGGAGAAATTAATACTTGCTGTGAAAATATTAAATAAAAATAATAACTATTACTATTTTCTTCTTGCAAAATAATATATATTGCTGTATAAAGCAAAAATTATAGTGCAAACATTAGGAGTTTCAAATGACAAAAGAACAATTAAAAGAATTTAATGGTAAAAACGGTAAACCTGCATATATTGGATATAAAGGTAAAGTATATGATATATCAAAAAGTGATTTTTGGTCAGGCGGTGAACATATGGGCAGATTTAAAGCTGGTGAAGACTTAACTGACAGCATTGATATGAGCCCCCATGGAGAAAAAAATATTTTTCGTTTTGAAGCTGTTGACACATTAGAAGACGGCACTGCTCAAGAAACAAATACAGAGACAGTTGTTCCTAATTCAGAAAATCTGCTTTCTGATATGGATAAAAAAATGATAGCAAAAAGACAGTGGTATAAAAGAAACCACCCACATCCAAAAATTATCCACTTTTCTATTGGTATGTTTGGGTTAGCTTTTTTTCTTCAAATTCTATCTATTATATTATATTTAATTGACTATAGAATTTATAAAGTGCCAACAACACTGTTTATATCATCATTCAGTGTGCTTACTACTATTTTTGCTGTTTTATTTACATTACCAGCCATTGCTTCAGGTGCTTTAAGTTTCTATATTAATTATAATGGATTTGCGAACTCTATTTTAAAGAAAAAAATAGCAGGCTCCATTATACTGCTTATAGTATCAGTAATTGCTGCATTTGTGGGTTATCGTGAAGTTGTTTCTGTAATAAGATATAATCCTATTTTTTCATTTTATACGGTATTATCATTAGTTAACTTTATTATAGTTACTTTTATTGCATCAAACGGCGGTAAACTAACTTGGCCGCAGGACAAAAAATAAGGATAATAGATGCAAACGCTACATATTTCTCACAATGATTTAGACGGTCTAGGCTGTGGAGTATTAATTAAAAAATTTATGTCTGGAAACATTAAAACAGTATATCTTGGCTATGATGATATAGACAGATATATTGAAGATAACTATCATTATTACGACAGAATAATAATAACTGATGTTTCCCCACAGTATGGCACAGTTGAAATGCTGGCTGGTGAGAAAGATGTGTTGATTATTGACCACCATGCAAGCAGTGACACATTAAAGGATTTTCATTTTACATATCATGATATTACAAAATGTGCCACTCTGCTTACTTATGAATATCTTTTGCAGGAAAACTTTAAAGTAAAAGAATATGAAGAATTTGCCCACTGTATAAACGATGTTGATATGTGGTTTTTAAAGAGGAAAGACAGTTTGAAAATGAGTGTTCTTTTTAATCTTATGGGTATTACAAGAATGGAAGAACGCTTTTTATCCATTCCCTATAAAGGCTTTACTGATACCGAAAAACTTCTTATTACATTAGAAGAAGAAAGGCGTGATAATTATATAAAAAAAGCAATGAGAAATATTGAAACAATAAAAGATAAAGACGGCTTAACTTTTACAGTAGTCTTTGCAGAAAGCTATGCTTCAGAGCTGGGAAACTACATAATAAGTGAAGATATTTCTGATTATGTTATGCTTATCAATGCCCAGTCTAAAAAAATATCTCTCCGCTCAAGAAAAGATGTTGATATTCGCCATATAGCAGAAAGAAATGGAGGCGGAGGTCATAAAAATGCAGCTGCATTCTCTATAAAAAATGAAACATTTGATATAGATAATATGCTGAAAAATACTGGTGTAATATAAATGAATGCGTCATTTATATTATCTGCAGCTAAACCTGAACAGTTTATAAAAAGCAGCCTGCCAGAAGTATGTTTTGCAGGCAGAAGTAATGTGGGCAAATCATCAATGATTAATAAAATATTAAGCCGTAAAAACCTTGTAAAAGTAGGCAACACTCCAGGAAAAACAAGGCTTGTGAACTTTTTTAATATTGATGATACATACATTTTTACAGATTTGCCAGGTTATGGATATGCAGCAGTTTCTAAATCAGAGCGTGCAGCATGGGGAAAATTAATAGAATATTATTTCGCCCATAGAAAAAATTTAGCACTATGTGTGCTGCTGCTTGATATTAGACGCATTCCAAATGATGATGATATGAAAATGATAGCTGCTATGCAGTCAAGAAGTGTTCCACTTATTGCAGTGCTTACAAAATCTGACAAACTATCTAATAATGAAAAAGCAAAACAAATAAAGGTAATATCTGAAAAAACACTTATTCCAAAAGATAATCTAATCATTTTTTCTGCTGTAACAGGCACTGGGAAAGAGCAGATATGGCAAGAAATAAAAAAAATTACAGTTATTTAATTAATATTTTAAAAATTGTTTCCCTTGTTCTTTTTGCTCTTTTTGTGCTTATTGCAAATATTATTTCAAAACCTGATACAATAGACGGCTCTTTTACAGTATTAAATAATGATGAATATATTACCTCTTTTGTTTCTGATACAGCAACGGCAGAAAAAAGTATTACTTGTGCTTTATTTATGTATAAAATAGATAATTATAATATTAACAATCTGGAAGAGCCTGTTCCCTTAATTACTTCTGCACTTATTAATGCTGCAAAAAGAAATGTAGATA